>JAKBGV010000033.1 GCA_021837305.1 Actinomycetes bacterium | reverse complement strand
TGTTCACCGTTCGCCGGTTGCGCAGGTGCGCCTCGACGGGCTCTTCGAAGACGGGCAGACCCATCGGGTAGCCCTCCCCGTAGAGCGTGGCGTCGAGCTCGTCGAACGGAGAGGAGCCGTCGGGCTCGGGGGTGACCGACATGGGAGTCCATTATGGCACGAGGGGCACCGCGGGCCGACTGGTGAGGCGTGCGGAGTGCTGGCGACCCGGCGCCAGAAACCAACGCTTCAATGGGCCCTTCGCTTACCGGCAGGTAACGCGGCGAGCCGCGCCACTCATCGCTCGAGATCCCGACACGCGTTCAGGCGAAGTCCTCCTCGCGGTACTCGCTGGACGCGCGCTCGGCACCGCGGTCGCTCTCGGCGTTTCGAAGGTCGACCCGTCGGATCTTGCCACTGATGGTCTTAGGCAGCTCGGCGAACTCGAGGCGACGCACCCGCTTGTAGGGGGCGAGATGCTCCTTCGCGTAGGCGAGGATCTCCCCGGCGAGCTCACGGCTCGGCTCGTAGCCCGCGACGAGACTGACGTAGGCCTTGGGCACCGCGAGGCGCAGTTCGTCCGGCGCCGGCACGACCGCGGCCTCGGCGACGGCGGGGTGCTCGATGAGGACGCTCTCGAGCTCGAAGGGGCTGATGCGGTAGTCGCTCGCCTTGAAGACGTCGTCCGCGCGCCCGACGTAGGTGATGTAGCCGTCCTCGTCGCGGTGCGCGATGTCCCCGGTGTGATACCGACCACCGGCGAAGGCCGTCGCGTTGCGCTCGTCGTCGGGTCCCGCCGAACCTTGGTAGCCCGCCATCAGGCCGACGGGACGCTCGACGTCGAGAGCGACGCAGATCTCGCCATCATCGCCGACCTCGCCGGTCAACGGGTCGACGAGCTCGATCCGATAGCCCGGGATCGGTCGGCCCATCGAGCCTGCCTTCAACCGCTGTCCCGGCGGGTTGCCGATCTGCACGGTCGTCTCGGTCTGGCCGAACCCGTCGCGGATCGTGATCCCCCAGGTGCGTTCCACCGACTCGATGACCTCGGCGTTGAGCGGCTCACCGGCGCTCGCGAGTTCACGCAGCGAGGTCTTCCACGCCGTGAGGTCCTGTTGGATCAGCATGCGCCAGACCGTCGGTGGCGCGCAGAATGTCGTCACCTTCGAGTCGCGCAGTACGTCGAGCATCGCGCGTGCGTCGAAGCGCGAATAGTTGTAGATGCAGATCGTCGCACCGGCGATCCACGGCGCGAAGACGCACGACCAGGCGTGCTTAGCCCAGCCGGGACTCGAGACGTTCAGGTGCACGTCCCCGGGCTGGATGCCGATCCAGTACATCGTCGACAGGTGCCCGATCGGGTAGCTCGTCTGGGTGTGCTGGACCATCTTGGGCAACGCCGTCGTACCCGAGGTGAAGTAGATGAGTAGTGGGTCATCGGCGCCGGTCGGCCCGTCCGCGGTGAACACCGGGTCAGCGCCCTCGCTGTCGGCGTAGTCACGCCAGCCCGCCACTGTCTCACCGACACTGACGCGCACGTAGTCGCCAGCGATCTCGGCGAAGCGCGGGGTGATCTCGCTGCGCGCGATGACCGCGCCAGCGTTCGCGCGCGTGATCCGGTCACGCAGGTCCTCGGCCGTGAGCAAGGTCGTCGCGGGGATCAACACCGCGCCGAGCTTCATCACCGCGAGGGTCGTCTCCCACAGCTCGACCTGGTTGCCAAGCAGCGCGAGGACCCGGGTGCCGCGGCGCACGCCGAGTCCGGCCAGCCAGTTCGCCACCTGACTCGAACGGCGCGCCATCGTCGAGAAGCTGTAGGAGCCGACCAAACCGTCGTCCTCGATGATGCGCAGCGCCACCGCGTTTGGGTTCTCACTCGCGAGTACTGCGTCGAACCAGTCGATGGCGAAGTTGAAGGTGGCCGGCCTCGGCCAGACGAACCGAGCCCGCGCCTCGTCGTAGTCACGTCGTAGCGCTAAGAGGGTGTCGCGCGCTGCGCGGAACTCGTCTGTCGGAGTAACCATTGCCCCACCTTTCGACCAATTCGAAGCCTGGTCCGATGGTACGTCGCGCGAGGGGGGTCAGGCTCCTGTTCGACCAGCGACCAGTAGTTGGGTGTGAGTACTCGAAAGGCGGGTACAGACCGAGATCCGCAGGGCGAGGTACGTCGGTCGGATGAACGGCGCCAGCGCCACGAGCACGCCGCTCGCGTAACGGGCTCGACACGTGGCGGCCGGGTAGTTGCTGCTCTCCGCGACGCCGTATCCCACGCTCACCGCCGCACCGTGGCGCAGCAAGTGGCGCGCGGGCATCTCGCCGACGCTCTCGTTCGTGGCGCGCGGCCCGAGGGCGTGGTGCTTCGCCCCGACCACGGGCTGGATACCCGGCACGCCCCAGATCCAACACGCGCCGCCGCGATTGGTAAAGACAATCGGGTAGTAGATCGTCCCGGCCGCCCCCTGGGACTGCGCGAGCGAGAGGCCCAACTGGGACGGCACGCAATTCGAGCTCGTGACCCGCGGCGTTCTCGCCGCACCGAGCGGTGCCGCGACTGAAACCCCGCACGCGCCCACCACCGCGACCGTCGCAACCACCACGTTGTGCATCCGTTTCATAGTGACCTCCACCGACTTGTGTCCGGCGCTGTCTCGAATTTACCGACCCCGCGGTTCTGCGCGCGTGACAGGATGAACCATGGCCCATGTCGAGCGATTGGTCGCCCCCGGAGTTCACCGCCTGCCCCAGTTCGCCCACGCGACGCGCGCGGGTGACTACGTGTTCGTCTCGGGCACGCTCGGCACCGACGCGGACGGCGCGCTCGTGCCCGGTGGACTCGCGGCCGAGACGAACCAAACACTCGCCAATCTCTCCGCCATCCTCGCCGCGTCGAACAGTGGTTGGGACGACGTGGCGTCGGTATCGGTCTACCTGGCCGACCTCGGCGAATTCGCCGAGATGAACGCGGTCTACGAGCAGTATTTCGCCGACCAACCGCCGGCGCGCATCACGATCGGTGGGGTCGACCTCGCGCTCGGCGCACGCGTGGAGATGCAGTGCGTCGCCTACACGAAACGCTCGCTCACCACGACGAGCGATACCGCCGTACCCTTCACCGCGCCGGCGCGTCGCACGGGATTCGTCGAGCACGACGGCGAACGGCTCTACTACGAGGTCGTGGGCGATGAGTCGAGCGGTGCGACGCCCCTCGTGCTCTCCCACGGCGCCGGCGGCAACCACGCGAGTTGGTTCCAGCAGGTCAGTCGCTTCGCGAAGGACCGTTTGGTCGTCACCTGGGACCACCGTGGCTACGGCCGCTCGAGCGACCGTGGCGATCGCACCGGCCCACTCGTCGCGACGGGTGACCTGCTGGCGGTGCTCGACGCGCTCGACATCGATCGCGCCGACCTCGTCGGCCAATCGATGGGCGGCTGGTCGGTGGTCGGCGCCGCCCTGGCGCGGCCCGGCCTCGCGCGTTCGATGGTGCTCGCCGACACCATCGGCGGCTTCACCACCGAGGCCGTCCTCGCCGGACTCGGCCACGCCCGACCCCGTGGGCCCGAACACGACGTGCTCGGCGGTCACCCCGCGCTCGGCGAAACCTTCAGTGCACGATCGCCCGAACTCGCCCACCTCTACCAGTCACTCGGCCGGATGGGCAGCGCCGACGGTGATCTCGTGATCAAACGACTCCTGGATGTCACCTACGGCGAGGCCGAGGCCGCACGGCTCACCATGCCGGTCCTCCTGATCGTCGGCGACCACGACCAACTGTTCGCCCCGGCGGCGATTCGCGCACTCGCCAACCTCTTACCGGACGCCCGCGTCGTCGAGATCGTCGGCGCGGGTCACTCGCCCTACTTCGAGGACCCGCGCAGCTGGAACCACGCGGTCGACGCATTTCTCGACTGGCTCGACGGGGGCTGCACAGTTTAGAAACATCGTTCTGAAAAGACCTCATCGAACCAGGAATAGGCTGCACAAAGCCTGGGTGAACGCGGACGAAAGTCGAGGCGGACATGTTGAGCGAATCCAATGAGTGGCGACACTTGCGAGAGATTCTGCCTGACGACATCCTCATCGTCGACGCCCACGGTGTGATCGCCTACGTGAGCGACGCAATCGCCGAGCTCACCGGGTACGCGCCCGACGAGCTCGTCGGCACCTCAGTCGAGCAGCTCGTGCCCGGTGCGGCCCGTGAAGCGCACGTCGAGCACCGCGCCCGATACCACGAGTCACCCACGCCGCGCGTGATGAGCGACCATCGCCACCCGCTGCGACGTCGTGATGGTTCGACGATTGATGTCGGCATCGCCTTGTCGCCACTCAACGTCGATGGCAACACGCTCGTCATCGCGTCGGTGGCGCACCTCGACGCCACGGTGTTGCCGTCACCCGCCCGAGCGGACAAGATGGCGGCGGCCACCCTGCTCGCCGAACGCGAGGCCGACTACCGGGCGGCCTTCGAGCACACGTTGGCGCCGATGTACTTCACCAACCCCGATGACGTGATCACGGTCGCCAATGACGCCTTCGAACGGCTGGTCGGACGAACAGGCCTCGAATTGATCGGACACCGCGCCAACGAGTTCGCGCACCCCGAGGACGTCGGGACTGTCGTGCGTGCCGACCAACGACTCATCTCGGGCGAACTCGACGCCGTGCGCTACACGAAACGCTTTGTCCACCCCACGGGTCGCATCGTCGAAGTCGACGTCTCCAAGTCGACCGTGCGCGCGAACGACGGGAGTATCCGCCGGTTCATCGTCTCGGTACTCGACAGTACGGAACGCCGGCGACGCGAGCGTGCCGCCTCACTACTCAGTCACGTGCGCCGCCTCGCCATCGTCGCGACCGACGCGACCGAGTTATTGTCCCAGTTCTGCCAACTCCTCGTGAGCGTCGGCGGGTACCGTCTCGCGACCTACGCGAACGCCAACGAGACGATCATCACCGCGCCTGAGGTCGGCGCCGAGACGTGGCCGCGACCCGGCGACGGACCGAGCGCGGAGGCGATCGCCGCGGGCGCGGCGGTGCTCTACGACACCCCCGAGCACGGCAGCCCCGCGTGGCGTGACTTCGCCGAGCGATTCGCCTGGCGCAGTGCCGCGGCGGTCGCCCTGCGCGTGAGAAGCGAGTTCCACGCCGTGAGCGTCTTTCATGACTCGCCCGGCGCGCTCGACGCCTCGAGCCTGGTCGACCTCGAGGAGCTCGTCCACGAGCTCGAGCTCGGCCTCGCCCACGTCAGCGCGGTCACCGAGACCCAGGACGCGCTCGACGCGGCTCGCGACGCCTACGACGCCTTGGCTGTAGCCGAGACCGCCCTCGCGAGCTCCGAGCGGCGCTTCCGGCTCGCCTTCAGCGACAACATGGCACCCATGGTGTTCGTCGACCTCGATGACACCCTGCTCGACGTGAACGACGCCTTCGTCGATATGGTCGGTCGGAGTCGAGACGAGCTCATCGGACGCGACACCGCGTGGATCACCCACCCCGATGACCTGGGAATCGCCGAAGACGCACGGCGGCGCCTCAAGAGCGGCGAGGTCGAGCAGATCAAGTACGTGAAGCGGTTCATCCATCGCACCGGTCGAGCCGTCGTGGCTGAGATCCTGAAGACCTCGGTTCGCGACGACGACGGACGGATCCTCTATTTCATCACCTCGGACCGTGACATCACCGAGGAGCGTCAGCTGTCCGAACAGCTGCTGCACCGCGCGCTGCACGACCCACTGACGGGCCTCGCCAACCGTGCACTCTTCGAGGATCGGCTCAGTCAGGCCCGTGAGCGGCTCGTGCGCAATGGTGGCTACAGCGCGGTCCTGCTGATCGACCTCGACGACTTCAAAGGCGTGAACGACACCTACGGCCACCACGTCGGGGACCGACTGCTCGTCGGGATAGCACGTCGCTTCGAACTCGTATCCCGGTCCATCGACACCCTCGGTCGCGTCGGCGGCGACGAGTTCCTCTATCTCGCCGAGGGGCTCAATGGACTCGACGAGGCCGTCGCCATCGCCGAGCGCCTCTTGCACGTGCTCGACGAGCCACTCTCGCTCGATGGGCTCTTGATCGAACAGCGCGCCACCATCGGCGTGGCGCTCTACACCGATGACGCTATCGACGGCGCCGAATGCATCCGACGCGCCGACGCGGCCATGTACGAAGCCAAGCGCCGCCACCCCGGCCACTACGAGATCTTCGAGTCGTCCATGCTCGCCTCAGCGGTACACCGCTTCACGCTCGCCCAGTCGCTCAGTCGCGCCTTGCGGTCCAACGAGGTGACGATGCGCTACCAGCCGATCGTCTCGCTCCCGAGCTTCCAGGTCGTCGGGTTCGAGGCCCTGATGCGCTGGGACTCGGCACGTGAGGGTTTCATTCCGCCCTCGGTCTTCATCCCGATCGCTGAGCAGAGCGACCTCATCTTCAGCCTCGGGGACTTCGCCGTACGTGAGGCGGTACGCGCCGCCGCCACGTGGGGCGCCGACGGCTCCTACGGTGACCGATGCTTCGTCTCGGTCAACCTGTCGAGCGCCCAGTTCCACAGCCCGCAACTCGTCCCCTTCGTGCGCGACGTCCTCGACGAGGTCGCACTGGCGCCGCAGCGGCTCGTGCTCGAGATCACCGAGAGCGTCGCGACCTCGGACCTCACCGAGACCATCGCCGTCGTGAGTGGCTTACGTGAGATCGGCGTGGGAGTCGCGCTCGACGACTTCGGCACGGGGCATTCCTCGCTCGCGCGACTCGCCGGACTCGAGCCACAGATGGTCAAGATCGACCAGACCTTCGTACGGGCCCTCGACGAGCACTCCTCGCATGACGTCGTCCTTGACGCCGTGTTCGCACTCGGCCAAGACCTCGGGGTGACCATGCTCGCCGAGGGCGTCGAGACGCCCGAGCAGTTGACGCGACTGCGCGCACTCGGCTGCCAACTGGTCCAGGGATCCCTCCTCTCCCCGCCGGTGCCAGCGGACGAGGTCTTCGCCCAACTGACCACGCGCCCGAAGGAGCGGCTCGCACGGATCTCGGCGATCTCGCCACACTGAACCTCGCCCAGCCGAATCAATGGGGCTACGCTTCAAAGGGTATTTGGGCTGGTGGCACGGTGACCGACAAGGGCAGGTAGTGGACCGCTTCGTGGATTCGACGACTTCGTGGCAATACCTCCTTGACGCGATGCCCGACGGCCTGCTCGTCGTGGACGAGTCCGGCGTCGTACGCGCGCTGAACAGCGCCTTCAGCGCCATGACGGGATTTCTCGCGACTGACCTGCTGGGTGCGGCGATGGAACAGCTGGTGCCCGACGAGGAGCGGGACCGGCACGCGAAACTCGTCACCGATTTCATGGCCCGCGGCGTTGCACGCACGAGCGCCGAGCACCTCGACGTCACCCTCATCTGTCGAGACGGTCACCGCGTGAAGGTGGACGTCGCCCTCTCGACGATCGATTGGCGTGACGAGCGCTACTGGCTGGTCGCGGTGCGCGACCTCTCGACGCTACGGCGCGTCGAGGCCGAGCGGGACGATTCGGCCCGAAAGTTCCAGCTAGCCTTCGAGACGGCGATGTCGCCGATGACCTTCACCGACGCCGACGACCGCATCGTCACCGCCAACCCCGCGTTCTGTGAGTTGCTCGGCCGACCGCTCGAGGAGCTGGTCGGACGTGACTCCCGGCACTTCACCTACCCCGTCGATATCGGGGTCACCGAGAGCTCCCACCAACGGGTGCGCGGCCGCGAGACGAGCCGCGACCGCTACGTGAAGCGCTACCTGCACCGCGACGGCCACGTCATCGTCGTCGAGATCTCGCGGTCGGCCACGTACGATGACGACGGCAATCTGCTCTACAGCGTCATCAGTGAGCGTGACATCACCGAGGAGCGGCTGCTCACCGCCCAACTCGCCCACCAGGCGCTGCACGACCCGCTAACGGGTCTCGCGAACCGCACCCTCATCGAGGACCGCCTGAGCCAGGCCCGCGCGAAGGTCGCCCGTCAGGGTGGCTATGGCGCGGTCCTGATGGTCGACCTCGACGACTTCAAGGTCGTCAACGACACCCACGGCCACGTCATCGGGGACCAACTGCTGATCGGCGTCGCCCACCGGCTCAATGAGGTCGCGCGGACCGCCGACACCCTCAGCCGCTTCGGAGGCGACGAGTTCCTCTACCTCGTCGAGGGTGTACGCCAGGCCGAGCAGATCAACCACGTGGCCGAGCGCCTGCTCGGTGCGCTCGAGGCGCCATTCGTGATCCTCGGCATCGAGATCGAGCAGCGCGCGAGCGTCGGGGTCGCGGTCTGGGACGCCACCACGCCGCTCGACACACCGATTATCGAGGAGGCCGACCTCGCTCTCTACGAGGCCAAGCGCTTGGGCCGCGGCCGCTACGCCGTCTTCTCCCCCGACCTTCGCCAGCACTCGATGGGTCGCTTCGAGCAGCTCCAGGAGCTGCGCCGCGCCCTCGGTGACGGCCAGATCGTCATGCATTACCAGCCGATTGTTGACACCACGGGCTCACACGTCGTCGGCTTCGAGGCGCTGATGCGTTGGAACCACCCGACGCGCGGCGTCGTCGGGCCCGGCGAGTTCCTCGAACTCGCCGAGACGAGCGACCTCATCCGCGAGCTCGGCGCCTTCGCGCTCGCCGAGGCGACGCGCACCGCCGCCACCTGGACCGACGACGACGCCCCCTACGTGACGGTCAACCTCTCCTCGCGCCAGTTCTACGACGATGACCTCGTCCACGTGGTCGACGCGTCGCTTCGCGCGAGCGGACTCGCGGCGCCACGCCTCGTGCTCGAGGTGTCCGAACGGGTCGCCCTCCAGGACCCCAACCGGTCAGCCACGATCATCGCCGCGCTCGCCGAGCTGCGCGTCGGGGTGGCGATCGACCAGTTCGGCTCGGGTCTCTCCTCACTCGCCTACCTGATGAATCTGCAACTCCAGTTCGTCAAGATCGACCAGTCCTTCGTGCGTCCGACCCACGGCATCGGCTACAACGAGGCACTCGTGGGCTTCATCGTCGCCCTCGGCGATCAGCACGGCATCTCGGTGGTCGCCGAGGGCGTGGAGACGGTCGACCAGTTCGACCGGCTGCGCGACGCGGGCTGCACGCTCAGCCAGGGCTTCCTCTTCTCACGGGCCGTCTCAGCCGACGACGCCACCTCGATGCTGCACGAACCACGTTGGCCGATTCACGGGCCGACGTCGAACCCCGCGGCGAGCACCGCGCCGCAGGCCTCGACGACGCTCCCGTCGTAACGCACCCCGACCCCCGAGACGAGCTCGGCGAGGGCCTCGTCGATGCTGTAGCCAGGCCGGTGGGGCCGGTGATGGGTCATGGCCTCGAGCACGTCGGCGACGGCGACGATGCGCGCGGCGAGTGAGATCTCGTCACCGATGAGTCCGTCGGGGTAGCCCGAGCCGTCGAGGCGTTCGTGGTGGTGGCGCGCGACGTCCACGAACACGCCCGAGAGCGACGACTGCTCGAGCACCTCGGCCCCGACGATGCAGTGACGCTGGACCGCTTCCATCTCGAGGGCGTTCAACTTGCCCGGCCGCCCGAGGATCTCGGCCGGAACGACGATCTTGCCGAGGTCGTGCAGGGCCGCGCTCTTGGCGATCACCTCGACCTCGTCGTCATCGAGTCCGAGCCACGCGGCGATCGCGCGACTGAGTGAGCTGACACGGGTCTGGTGGCCCGCGGTGTAGGGGTCGCGGATCTCGGTGATACGCGTCATCGCCGCCACCGTGCCCTCGAGGGAGCCGCGCAGGTCGGTCACGGCCTGGACGCGCGCGACCAGTAGCTCGACCTCGGCGAGCAGGCCGCGCAGCTCGAGGATTGTCTCGTCGTCAAAGACGTAGATGTCGTGGTCGGCGACACTCACGACGGCCCGTCGATCGGCGACACTGAACGGCAGAGCGACGATCGAGTCGATCCCGAAGGTCTTCGCGCGCTCGTGCCAGGGAGCGAGCCCCTCGTCGCGAGCGACGTGCTGGACGACCTGGACGGACTGCTCGCGTAGCGCGCGGCCCGTCGGACCGCAACTCGCCCCTGGGCCCTGGGTCAGATCGAGCCCGTCGAGGTAGCCGACGGCGCCCGCTCGGTTGGCGACCTCGAGTCGACCGTCGGGCTCGCTCGTCTCGAAGGAGATCCACGCCACTCGATAGCCTCCGACGTCACAGAGGCGCTCGACGAGGCCGGTCAGCGCCTCGTCCACCCCCTCGGCGACCGCGATGGCGCTACTCACCTCGTAGAACAGTCGCAGCATGCGCTCACGGTGTATATCTCGGGTCACGTCCGAGAATGATGCGATCACACCGCGACGGGCCGCGAACTCGGGAACCGGGAACGTGTCCACCGAGAACCACCGCCTCGGCGCGCCCGTGAAGTTCACCCCGACCACCAGGTCGCGGTAGGCAGTGGTGACGTCCATCGCCGCGACGACCTCGGGGTTCTCGTAGTAGAAAGGCGTCTCGTCATTCACGTGGTTGAGCTTCTCGCTCGAAATATCGAGGTCGATGAGCCGGTCCTTCTGCGTGTGCAGCAGCCGCGCGATGGCGTCGTTACAGTCGCGCACGATACCGTCCTCGAAGTAAGCGAAGCCGATCACCGTCGAGTTCAAGAATGCGTCGAGGTAGCGCAGCGAGCGCAGTGGGCTCGACCATTCCTCTGAGAGCGTCATATCCACCCCGACTCGTGAATCACTGACACCCGTGTGTCCCTGGCGTCCTCGTCAACCTAGTTGGGCCTTTGTCCCTGGTCAAGCGGTTAGAGACGAAGGCTCGGCGTTTAATGAACATTTTGGTTGATTCCGGATGGATTGTCGCCGACGGCCATGATGGAGAGAGGGCCGGCCCTTGTGCAAACCAGGCCCCGTCTGGGCACCACTCGTCTGTCACCCGATCACTCGTCGAGTTCCGGACCCGGCAGCGCACTGAACGTGCTTCGCACCGAGTAGCGGTACGGGATGCGATCATCGCAGCGAGGTGAGCGTGCGCCCGGACCTCGCTCACGTACGGGACGCAGAACCGCTGCATAGTGCTCGTGAGTCACCGGCGCCGCACAGTTTCACTATTCTGTAATGTTTACACTATAATGTAGAGACGAGGGAGTGCCCATGAATATCGCGAGCCCCATCAGCAGTGTGGTGCCCACGCTGGACGGACCCGTCCTCGAGGTACTTGCGGGAAGCACGATACCGCTATCGCTCTCCGAGGTCCAGCGTCGAGCATCTCGTGGCGCGCTCTCTGGTACGCGAAGGGTGCTCCAGCGGCTCGTGATCGAAGGTGTAGTCCTGGCCGTTCCGGGCGGGTATCTCTTGAACCGTGAACACGTCGCTGCCGACGCGATCGATGCGCTCGTCACCATGCGAGCCAAGTTCCTTTCTCGCCTGCGCACCGAAGTGGCGTCGTGGCCGTACCAGACTGATCTACTTGGAATCTTCGGTTCCTTTGCGCGCCGCGACGGAGACTCGAGCAGTGACATCGACATCGTGATAGTCGGAGAGGAACGTTGCCCGGATGAGGTGCTGGACGAACTCGCGCGCCTCGTCATCACCTGGACTGGGAACCGAACTCAGATCGTGGCCATCACTCGGTCAGATCTTCGAGCGATGCGGTCCGTCGACGAGCCGATTCTCGCCGAGTGGCGCCGAGCCCTCGAAGTGGTGTTCGGCAACACTGACGTCTTCGAAGCAGTGACAGCGTGAGCGCTCGCAAGAACGCGTCAACAAACCTGTGCTCACATCCCGAAGCTCTCGCCCGGCTCGCGCAAGCGAGAAGGTTCGCCGAAGTAGCCACGTTATGCGTTGAAGACCGGTCTGACGAGACCTTGGCGCACGTGGCAGCGGCTCTCGCCGTCTTGGCAGGAATCGCAGCAGTTGACGCTGCTTGTTGCGCCAAACTAAAGCAACGCTCTCGCGGGCAGAATCATCACGATGCGGAGGACCTTGTAGCCACCATCCACCCGAATGGCTCGAACATGGCCAAGGATCTTCGTCGATTGCTGAACGAGAAGGACAACGCCCACTACGGAGTGATGCTTGTGAACCGTTCCACGGCCGAGAAGATGGTTGGCTGGGCGCAACGTATCATCGACTTCGCCGACGGCGCCGTCGCCTCGTAGCGTCGGGGCATTCGTCGATTGCTGGCGGTGCCGCACATCCGCCGCAAGTCAGTTGTCCCGCCAGATTGACGCCGAACCCTGTCGCGTGTACTTCACCGATGACGAGTTGTTGGCCAGCCACTCCAGTTCAGCGAGTTGTGGCGGGCGCACAGGCGCGAGGTCTCTAGCAATTGCATCGGTCGATTTCGGTCCTAAACACCCTTCGACAACCAAACATGTCCACCACACGCCGAACCTCAGACATTGAATATCGAGTCGGACTGGTCCGGGCCGAACTCGTACCCGTCCTCGAAGATTGCGACGCAGTGGCGCACGACCTCGGGGTCATAGAGCGTGCCGGCGTTCGAGGCGACCTGGTCGAGTGCTTGCTCGAGGCCGACGGCGGGGCGGTAGGGCCGGTGGTTCGACATTGCCTCCACGACATCGGCCACGGCGACGATGCGCGCAGGCAGGATGATGTCCTCGCCGACGAGTGCGTTGGGGTAGCCCGAGCCGTTGAGCCGTTCGTGATGCTGCAGGGCGACCTCAGGGATTGGCCAGGGCAGTGACGCCTTGGAGAGGATCTCATAGCCGATCAGTGCGTGTCGTTTGATCATGCGGTACTCGAGGTCGGTCAACCGGCTCGGCTTGATCAGGATCTCCGATGACAGTGCGACCTTGCCGACGTCGTGCACCGCACCGGCGTCACGGACCCGGTCGATCAGTCCCTCATCGAGTCCGAGCCGTCCCGCGATGGTGGCCGCGAGTGAGCCGACCCGTGACTGGTGTCCGGCGGTGTAGGGATCGCGCGCCTCGGTGATGCGCGCGAGCGCCGTGAGGGTCCCCGACAGCGCGGCCGCGAGCTCGAGGGCCGAGATGCCGTGGGCGATGACGCGCTCCACCTCGCGCGCGATGTTCTCGAGGCCCGACACGGTCAACTCGTCGAAGGCGTTACGGTGTCGCGAGTAGACGCAGAGCACGGCCCGCTCACCGCCGGGGCTGAAGGGGATTGTGACCGACGAACGCAGCCCGTGGCGAATGACACGCTCGCGCCACGGCGCCATCTGGGCGGCAGCCAGCAGGTCGCTCGTCACGACCGTCGATGAGGTGCGAAACGCCGTGCCGACCGGACCGCGACCGTTCGGGTGGTCGCCCGACCACGACACCATGCCGTTCGCCATGTAACCCTGGACACCGGCGGACTCGACGATGTCAACGCGACCCTCTGGCTGGTCGCGTGCGACACCGACCCAGACGAGGGCGAACTGACCGCTCGCCACGAGTGCGAGACAGAGGTGGCGAAGGGTCGCGGCCTCGCTGATGGCCTCGGACTCCAACCGGTGCAGGTCGAGCAGCATGTTGACGACGTGCCCGCGTCGCACCCGTTCGGTCGCGTCGAGGTAGGCGAGGAGCACACCGCGTATGGTGCCGTGGCGAATCACCGGGTAGGCGTTCACCGTGAACCACCGTTGCTCGCCGTTGGGGATCTCGATCCCCTGGACGACACCGTAGATCGGGTCGCCCGTGCGAAGCGCGGCGACCGAGGGCAGCTCGTTGAGCGTGAACGGCGTTCCGTCCTCGTGCACGGGGTTCCAGGTGACGCGCAGGGGGTCGTCGCTCATCAGGTCCTCGCGCGACGACTGGAAGAGTCGTACTGCGCGGTCGTTGCAGTCGACGACGCGGCCGGTGACGTCTCGCAGGATGAAGGCGGTACCCGTCGCGCCTAAGAAATCGCTCTCCAGCAACGCCGACTCAAGCGTCAACGGCACTTCGGCGTCCGGCACTATGACTACCCCCCACGTTCCGCGCTGTGCCCTCAGCGTAACTGCGACTGTAGCGCACCGCAATAGTTAATACCGTGGTATCAGGTACTTTATGTGACCGCACTGCTCGTTGTCGCCGCACCACCCTTGGCGGTGGCGCGGGCGCGGTCACCGTCGAGAGGATGACCCGCGATGTCACGGTTCCGGGGGTCGCCGCAAGAGCGACACCGTCGAGTCGGTGGCACGACGACCACGGTGCGGTGACGTCGGTGAACGACGCCGAGCGCGCTGATCGCCACGGCTGACCGGGACATGGGCCGACGCGCGCCAGCGGTGGCACCACGCCAGCGGACGACGCCCATCGAGTCAATCGCCACGGGCCTCACGAACGATCTCGCCGCCCAGGATGCGATGACCGTAGTTCCAGGACATCGCCGTCGGGGACGTGTCGACCACGCCGACGTCACCACATGAGCCAGGGTGTCGCCGAATCGGTCAGCGCCGCGCGATTACGGACCCGGGTCTAC
>JAKBGV010000104.1 GCA_021837305.1 Actinomycetes bacterium | reverse complement strand
CACGCTGATCTTCATGTCGCTCCTTGGTCGTTCCAATCGTACCGCTCGACCTCTCGCGATCGGCTGCGTACACTCGACGACGGGAGGTCGCCATGGAACATCGCACAATCGGGTCGCTATCGGTGTCGGTCGTGGGGATCGGCTGTAACAACTTCGGGGCGCGCCTCGACGCGCGCGCGACCGCCGCGGTGGTGCACGCGGCCCTGGACGCCGGGGTGAACTTCTTTGACACCGCCGACATCTACGGCGCCACCCAGTCCGAGGTCTACCTCGGCCAGGCCCTGCGCGAGCGGCGCGACGAGGCGGTCGTGGCGACCAAGTTCGGCATGCCCATCGACGACGCGCACTTCGGGGCGAGGCCCGCGTACGTGCGCGAGGCCTGCGAGGCGTCCCTGGCGCGCCTTGGCACCGACCACATCGACCTCTACCAGCTCCACTACCCCGACGAGTCCGTGCCGATCGCCGACACCCTCGGCGCGCTCGCCGAGCTCGTCGAGGCGGGCAAGGTGCGTGAGATCGGCTGTTCGAACCTCTCCGCGGACCAGCTGCGCGAGGCGAAGGCCGCGGCCGGCGACCACCCCGCCTTCGTCTCGCTCCAGAACCAGTACTCGCTGCTCGCGCGCGAGGTCGAGCACGACGGCGTGCTCGAGACCTGTTCCGAGCTCGACCTCGCCTTCCTGCCTTACTACCCCCTCGCGAACGGCCTACTCACGGGTAAGGTCCGTCCCGGTGAGCCGATCCCCGAGGGGACGCGGCTCTCGCTCATGGCCCCCGAGCGCAGCGTCCACTGGCTCTCGGCGGCCTTCCAGGCGAAGGTCGGCGCCCTGCTCGAGTACGCGGCCGAGATCGACGTGCCGATCCTCTCGCTCGCCTTCTCCTGGCTGATCAGCCACTCCGAGGTGGCCTCGGTGATCGCGGGGGCCTCGAGCCCCGACCAGGTGCGCGCCAACGTCGCGGCCGTCACGACCCTCGACCCCGCCGTGCGAACGCGTTTGGACGAACTCACCGCCTGAGAAACTCACAGCCACGGCCCACCCCGACGACCGTTTCGAAGGGGGTGACCGTACGATGCCGGTGTAGCAACAGTGCCGTTCGAAAGGACGATCATGCACCCCACGATGCTTCGCCGTAGTGCACTCGCGCTCGCCGCGAGCCTCACGCTCCTCAGCGCCACGCCAGCCTCCGGCGCGGTGCGTCACGAGGTGATGGTCACGACCCACCACAACGCCAAATACGGCACCTTCCTCGTCACGATGAGAGGCCTCGTGCTCTACACCTACCGCGCCGACAAGCCCAACCGCTCCAACTGCAACGGCACGTGCCTCGCCGCGTGGCCGGCCCTCACCGTGAAGAAGGGCGTCGTGCCTATCGGTCGGGGTGTGAAGGGCATCGGCGTCTTTCGCCGCACCAACGGGACCTACCAGGTGACCTGGGACAAGAAGCCGCTCTACCGGTTCATCACCGACACCAGGCCCTACGTCGTCACCGGCCAGGGCGTCGCCGGCTTCTCCCTCGCCCGGCTCGGCGTGAAACGCTCGACCACCACCACGACGACCGGCGCCTACGGCTACTGATCTGACGACGCGCTGGTGTGGCCGACGGCCACACGGCCATCGTGCCCGAGTCGCGCGAGCGAGGACCTCACCGACCTGACAGCTGCACCGCTTACCGATCATTCAAGGTCGCGAACCTGCCTCAATGTGAATCGGTGTCACCGTCGATCGGTGGAGACTTCGGTACTGGTCGGGGGCACCGTTGCGCCACGCCACAGGTCCTCGCCGTGCCAAGTCACCTCGTCAGTTCGGTCGCGATCACCGCAGCAGCGACCGATGGGTACCACGTCTACGGTGCCATACACGTCGTCATCTCGTCGGGGTCCATAGACTATCGTGATTGATAGTATCATCACAGTTAGTATTAGAGGGGAAAGACTCATGGGCAGTTTCGTCGGACGTGAGCGCGAGTTGGCGTCACTCGCCGCGATGCTGGACCGAGTGGTGCGCCACCGGGGGGACGCGTCGCCGGGTCAGTGCGTGTTCGTGCGAGGTCGAAGACGGGTCGGCAAGAGCCGCTTGCTCGAAGAGTTCATCGAACGTTCCGGTGTGGCGCACCTCTTTTTCACTGCGTCCCAGCAGCGTGACCGAGAGCTCAGACTGTTCGCCGACGAGGCGCTCGACTCGACGCTGCACAACGCCCAGGTGTTCGCGGACGTGACACCGGACTCGTGGGACGGTGCGCTGCGCCTGCTCGACGCCTCACTGGCGATGGACCACCCATCGGTCGTCATCATCGACGAGTTCCCGTATCTGCACGAGGGCGACCCGTCGATCGAGGGCACCTTCCAGAAGCACTGGGACCGGTACCTCGCGAAGAAACCGGTGCTCCTGGTGCTCGTCGGGTCGAACCTGGCGGCGATGGAGTCGCTCAACACGCCCGGTCGTCCACTGTTCGAGCGCGGCGTCGAGATGGTGGTGCCACCGCTCAACCCCCGAGAGGTCGCCAGCATCGTTCACGCACCAACGCCCGAGGCGGCCTTTGACGCCTACCTCATCACGGGCGGCATGCCGATGCTGTGTGAGGAGTGGCCGAGCGCAGCGAGCGCCGACCAGTACCTCGAAGGTGTGCTCGATGAGCCGTCCTCCATGTTCGTCACCGGGGCCCCGCGCAGCCTCGACGCCGAGTTTCCCACCGAAGCGCTGGCGCGCAACGTGCTCAGCCAGATCGGTTCGGGCGAGACGACCTTTACCACCATCGCCCGGGCCGCGGGCGGGTTGCAGGCGACGAGCCTCAACCGCGGCCTCGAGATCCTCACGTCACGACGCATCGTCACACGACAGGTCCCACTCTCGGTGAAGCCCAGCAAAGAAGCCCGCTACCGGGTGAATGACCCGTACTTGGAGTTCTGGTTGCGATTCGTCGGCCCGTACCTGCCCGAGATCGACCGGGGACG
>JAKBGV010000032.1 GCA_021837305.1 Actinomycetes bacterium | reverse complement strand
GGGAGAATCACCCCAAGAAGGCGCACAAAGACAAGGGGACCCCACGGGTCGAGAAAAGTCCGACGAAGGAGGACACAGTGGCCGAGGGAATCTCTCTAGCCGAGCAAGGTGCAATCGCGAAGGAGTTCCTTGTGGGACTCCTCGCATCAATGGGTATCACCGCGGAGGTGACGGTGAGTGAGCTCGACGAGGAGACTGTCGAGCTGGCGGTGAACGCCAATCCCCCGACCGAACTGGGTATTTTGGTCGGTCCGCGAGGGATGACACTGCAGGCGCTGCAAGAGGTGACACGGACAGTCGTGCAAGCGAAGAGTCCGGGTCGGACCGATCGAATCCTCGTGGATGTCGCGCAGTATCGGGAGCGTCGTGTGGCGGCCCTCGGCCGTTTCGCCCAGAAGGTCGCACAAGAGGTGATCGAGACCAACGAAGAGCGGGCTCTTGAGCCGATGTCCGCGGCGGACAGGAAAGCAATTCATGACTCGCTGAGCGGGCTCGATTCGGTTGTCACCCGGTCCGAGGGTGAAGAACCTCGCCGCTTCGTGGTAATCGCTCCGGCATAGTAGTACCCGTGACATCACAGTGGTTAACCCGCGCCCTCGAGGAATCGAGGGCGCGGGGCTTTTTGGGGCCGGGTTCCATTGAGCCGCAGATTCAGCATGCGAACGGTTTCATCGCGGCGTGGGATTCCCGTCGACCTGATCCACCGACGACGGTCCTCGACCTGGGAAGCGGTGGTGGACTTCCGGGACTGGTACTCCTTGAGAAATGGACACGTCCGATAACGTTCCTGGATTCGATGGAAAAGCGGACGAATTTCCTCCTCGAAGTACTGGAGTGGGAGGACGTGCCGGACGGTGGCAGTGTCTGGAGAGGTCGTGCTGAGGAACTCGCCCGGGAGACGAGGGGTGACTCTCGGTTCAGTCTCGTCACGGCGCGGTCATTCGGCCCACCGGCCGTGACGGCAGAGTGTGCGGTTCGATTTCTTCAGATTGGTGGTCTCCTCATCGTCTCCGAACCACCCGATGGAGATGACCGGTGGAGTGACACGGGACTCGACCAGTTGGGACTCGTATCACGGGGTTCGTTTCGTGACAGTGCTGGATACAAGGTGATCGAAAAGATAAGACCCACTCCCCTACGTTTCCCTCGCGCGACTGGCACACCTGGGAAAAACCCCCTGTTCTAGGGTTTGGGGTAACGAACGTGCCGGTGCGCGGATTAACCTCATGTTTCACGTGAAACATAAATCGGGGCTGCACGTCGTGACTATGTCACCGAACCGCTGAGCTCGGGCATACTCAGTCGACAACGTATCCGGGAACAACCACCGACATCGACATCGGACCGATTGTTTCACGTGAAACATACAGAACGGTTGACGACGGCAACCCGTCTATCCGTGTATCGAGACCAAAGTCCTGGATACGTGGTCCATCTCGACGATCGCGGTCTCCTCATACCTTCCGATGTGGCGAACTCGTTGATTCGACGGTAGGGCCGGCAATGGGTTGGAGCCCTAGCTGTCCAAGAGTGACGCAGCGAATCGACTGGCAGACCTTTGATTTGGGTACCCCGTCAGTTTGTTCTCCATCCCGGCGGTGTGGGGTACGAAGCCGATGCGGCGAGGTTCGGTGGGACGTCTCACGGCGTGCGTTCCATTTCCTCATGAAGAAGACCCGGTCAATGAGTGCCCTTGCCCATGGAGTGCGTACCGTGGGAAATGAATTCACGCGGCTTCGGCGATACGAATTCTGCACCGTGGAGCACACGGGAGGAGCCGTCCGTCAACTGTGCAAACATCGAACGAGGTGGTGCTCTCGGACGCAACCGGGTACCAACAAGGTTTCCCGATCAGTCCGACGGTGAACAAGTGCCGAACGCGTTCAGTCGGCCACGACGAACTGGTGTATCCGAACTAGGGCACACGTTGTCACGTCGAATTCCGCGTGTAACGCACAGTTGGCTCGGGACCAATTCCACCTCGGTCCCCATAGCTCTGTGGCTGACCGATTGTGAGACGGTGTGAGGACGAGAGTGAGCGATTAGCGCTAGCTCTCGCGTCCGTTACGGGGAAAGTCACCGAAGACGACAGGCATAGTCGTATAGCCGAGTGCGTTGGGACTCCTGGGTCCAGTTAGAGCATTGCGCCAGGGTGACGAGTCGGCCACCCTGGTTTTCGATAGCCGCGGACGTTGTACTCGCGATGTTTCACGTGAAACAATCCCGCGGGTGAGTTAAACGATGACCCGGCGAACGTCGATGGCAGTGATGAGCGGAGAGGACGTTGGCGGGAACAGGACAGTGTTGGCGGGGCCAGAGGGCGTAAGGGGTTGGAGCATCGAGTGAGCGACGCGCGAGGGCCGTTCCGCTAAGGAGCAAGGAAAGGCGGGGATTGGGGTTGAGACACCATTCGATACGACCTTCGACTCAGTTGACGATGTTTCACGTGAAACATCGTCGAGGATCGCCCTCGGTGAGTGCTCGTAACGGGTATCTCCTCTTGTTGCGCCCGAGCTAGACCAAGACGCCGCCTTGCATCAGGTACTTATCTAAGGATGTGAATTGCACGGTCGGTACAGAACGGGTCGCGGACTTCGGAATGCGCGGAGGAGTACCCAATACCAGCCTCGTGTGGTTAGCTCCCTAGGATGGATCGGGGCTATGCCAGGGGTACCCAGGCATCCGGGGTGAGTAGGTGCCGAGCTCGTGTCGCTGACTACAGCAATCCGGCGGATCCAATTAGGAGGCACGCTAGTACAAAGCAATTGGAGATTGGCCAAACCTCCGAAACCCCAGGGTGGTCAGGAAATCGACCGTGGGACCCGCGCCATCCTAACGAGTGGCACGGGTACGGGTCTCCCCCGTGCCAAATCAGATCCTCGATGTGGACAAGTCGTAGGTTGGAAGTTCGGCATGGTCCCCCTTTCCGCGATTATGGGTCTGGAGATACCCGTCTCACACGACCACGGCGCGACTACTCGGGAGAGTCTGATTGCACGGCCACCGTGACACGCGGATTGATGAAGCAATTTGAAATATCTCGTCGATCGACGTGACCGTGACCGCGATGCTAAGGGGCCGACAATTACCGTGGACCGCGCACTGGGCTGCGTCTAGGTCGGAACCGATGGTGGTGAGACTCCTCCAACGCAGTCAGTCCGTTACTCCAATCCGGTGACGTTGGAAATCACCAGAGCCGCTATTCATCTCGAAAGGAGAGAGTCGGCGGATGAGGCTCGGCCAGTCGCGACTTCCCCGGTAACGGAAACCTCATCAGCGGGGTGAATGACGTGGAAGATAGTCCTGGGACTACCGTGGCGTGCGGTGGTGATAGTGGCGTTCTCGATTCGGGTTTGAACCAATCCGTTCAATCTGGTCGACACGGGGGCTGGGCGTAATAAATCTGATGACCGACCACAGAACGGAATCCGAGGGTCGCGAATTAAGGTTGCGTTGTCGAAAACCTGCGTGGCGTGATCAGTGGCCGAATGTTTCACGTGAAACAATGAGAGGTGTCGTGACGACGCGCCTTGGTGCGTTAGTGTGCAATCTCCAGTGTTTGTTGAGTATTGCGGGGTCCGATGGTCGTTAGGCGTGGACGTCAGCGGTGCACACACAAATATGAGGTTGATGTTTCACGTGAAACATCGATACTTGACGACCCTCGAAAAACCGTGTTGAATGGCAGGGGACTTGACAGGTGTCGGGGGTCCGTAACGCAGGAAGAGGCTCATGGCGGACGACAGTACGATGAGGATTTTCGCCGTAGCCAATCAGAAGGGTGGGGTCGGGAAGACGACCACGACCACATCGCTCGGCGCGGCACTCGCGCAGAATGGCAAGCGAGTCCTTGTCGTCGATCTCGACCCCCAGGGTAACGCCACAACCGGATTGGGCGTTGACGGGCGGAAATTCGAGCGCTCGGTCTATGACGTGCTCCTCAACGATGTGCCGATGGTGGACATCGTCGAGCCCACGGGCTTCAGTAACCTTTTCGTCGCCCCTGCGACACTAGACCTCGCTGGCGTCGAGCAAGAGCTCACATCAGTCATATCGCGGGAGTTGCGCCTGAAGCGTGCCCTCGAGTCGGTGAACGGTGATTTCGACTACATCTTCATCGATTGTCCACCGTCCCTCGGTCTCATCACGATCAACGCCTTCGCGGCGGCAACCGAGATCATGGTGCCCGTACAGACTGAGTTCTACGCACTGGAAGGTTTGACGCAGCTCCAGCGCATCGTCGACCTCGTGCAGAAGAATCTGAATCCGACGCTACGGATCTCGAAGGTCATCTTGACGATGTACGACTCGCGTAATACCCTTTCGATAGATGTAGCAGCAGAGGTTCGGCGTCACTTTCCCGTCGAGTTGTGCCGAACCGTTATCCCACGTACAGTCCGATTGGCAGAAGCGCCATCGTTCGGACAGCCGATCACGTACTTCGATCCCAATTCGAAGGGCGCCAAGGCATATCGCGCATTAGCGGAGGAGATCATCAATGGCTAGGAAACCAGGTTTGGGTAAGGGCCTGGGCGCTCTCATCCCCGATGCACCCGATGTCGAAGTCGAGGAGGAAGAGGTCGAACTCGGGGGACCACTACGACGGATCTCGGTGACCGCGATACGACCCAATCAGTTTCAGCCGCGCAAGTCCTTCAATGACGACAGTCTGCAGTCGTTGGCCTCTTCGGTCCGTGAGTTGGGGGTGCTCCAGCCGCTCATCGTTCGACCGGTCGAGGGTGAGCCCAGTGCCTTCGAATTGATTGCGGGGGAGCGACGGTGGCGCGCAGCGGTGCTCGCCGGTCTCGAGACGGTACCCGTACTGGTGCAAGATGACGTGAATGACCGGCTTTCCCTCGAACAAGCCGTGGTTGAGAACCTCCACCGCGTCGATCTCCATCCGCTGGAGGAAGCAGCCGCCTATCAGCAGCTGATTGACGAATTCGACCTGACACACGAACAGGTGGCGCAACGAGTGGGTAAGAGTCGAGCGAATGTTACGAATACGTTACGACTACTGCAGCTCGGCGAGGCCGCGCAGGCGGCGCTGGTGAATGGTGAGTTGACGGCGGGGCACGCACGGTCATTGCTCGCCATCTCTGATCCGAACGCTCAAGCCCTCATGGTGGCCCGTGTCGTCAAGAATGAGTTGTCAGTTCGAGCGACGGAAGAAGCAGTCAAGGCCTTCCTGGAACCGAAGGTCGTCCCGGTCGACGAGCCCACTCCTCGTGAGATTTCGACGGCGCCCCGGTTACGACCGGTACCCGACGCCAGTGTCGCGGAACTCGAGCACTTACTCGAGGACTATCTGAATACACGGGTTCACGTTGATCTCAAGGGGCGGAACGGCCGAATCATTATAGATTTTGCTGATCTTGACGACCTAGAACGTCTGTATATCGTTATCTCACAGGCGAAGTAACCTTCAACGTTCAACCTAACGTTTTCGTTGAAGTTTTCCCCAACTTGTGGATGAAGTTGTGGTTTACTCTCATTCAGCCTTGGAAAAAGCCTAAATTACCTTGTCCCAGCAGACTTATTCAGATTGACGTAAGCGTCTCGTTGTGGAGAACTTTTCTCACTAGCTCGTTCATGATCGTCGCGATCTCGTCGACCTGATGGTCGTACGCGCCGTGTTCCACCTGCAGCGTGGTCATGCGCGTCTCGCGTAGGACCGGTAACGCCATGCCGGTCACTTCGACACGAGGGAGGAGGTCTCTGTTGGCCAGTGCCGCCGCCAGGGAGCTCGCTAGTTGCTCACCCCGGCGTGAGTGCGATCGGTAACTCGCCCAGTAGTGGATGTGGATGCCCTGGATCTCACCGTTGAACTGGAACGATAAGACGATTGCGGCGTTGGCGCCGTTAGCGGTTGTGGCGATCTCGTCGGGGTTGGAACTCTCGAGTCGGACCAGGTTCCCCGAAGTCCAGTCCCGGGCCACGGCGTCGGCGAGGGGAGTCGATCCGGCGATCACCACCAGGTCCGAAGGCAGTTCATTGAAACCGGCCCGGTCGCGCGCCTCGGTGACGAGGTTGCGGTCCGCCATGATTGAGGTCATACGCCAGAGCTCGAGCAGCGTGGCTCGCGTCAGTACGCCGGTGGGCTCGAGGGCCCGGTTGCGTTGGAAATCGATCAGTGCACCATCGAGGAGCGTACCGAAGATCCCGTCGATGCGGCCGGGGTCGAACCCGAGCTGGGCCAAGCGGATCTGTAACTCTGCGACGTCGTCCCCGCGCTGGAATGGACGGGTGAGGTACAGCAGTCGATCACCGAGATGCCAGCCTGCCTCGACGAGCCGTGACCAGGTCGTGGCGTCGACCTCGCCCGTGATGGGCAGCCCCCGAGCTCGCTGGAATGCCTCAACCATGGCGGCCGTCGCGTCCCCGAAGACTTGGTCGTCGTTGAAGGGTGCGGCGTAGCCGAGCCGCTGGAGCCGGTTGTGCAATTCACGGACCGTCGGGCCCGTGTCACCGCGCTGGATCAGGCCTTTTATCAGGGTCGTTAGAGGGACGCGGTGATCTCGTGGAGTAGAGCGCCCTTCGGTTTGGCGCCCACAATCCGTGCGACGACCTGGCCGTCTTTAAAGAGCAGCAGGGTTGGGATGCTCATCACGGAGAACTTGGTAGCGGTAGCGACGTTGACATCGACGTCGAGCTTGCCGATCGTGAACTTGTCGGCCTGTTCGGTCGAAAACTCCTCGAGGATCGGGGCGATCATGCGGCACGGACCACACCACTCCGCCCAGAAATCAACGAGGATCGGCTTCTCGGCCGAACCGATCACTTCGTCGAAGGTGGCGTCAGTGAGAATTGTGATCGGGCTTGTCATTGCTACCTCCCAGTGACACCCGGTGGCGTCGTGGCGACCACCTTACCCCGAGCCGCCAAATTCATAACCGCGGGAGGACTCCCGTCGCGAGTCGTCGCGACCCGGGCGAACGCTCAACCGCCGAGCGCCTCGAGCCACCGCTCGGCGTCGATGGCGGCGATGCACCCTGATCCAGCCGACGTGATCGCTTGGCGATACTCGTCGTCTTGCACGTCGCCGGCCGCGAACAACCCGTCGATGTTCGTGTAGGAACCCACGCCGGTTCGTACGTAGCCGTTGTCGTGGAGTTCGACCTGACCCCGAACGAGTTGGGTGTTCGGCACGTGACCGATCGCGACGAACACACCCGTCACGTCGATAGTGCGCTCCTCACCGGTCACCGAGTCCGCGACACGGAGTCCGGTGACCTTGTCGTCGCCGAGGACCTCGAGGACCTTCGTGTTCCATGCGAATCGGATCTTCTCGTTCGCAAAGGCGCGCTCCTGCATGATCTTGGAGGCGCGCAGGGAGTCACGACGATGCACGATGGTCACGCTGGACGCGAAGCGAGTGAGGAAGGTGGCCTCCTCGATCGCGGAATCACCACCACCGATTACCGCGATGTCGTGACCCCGGAAGAAGAAACCGTCGCACGTGGCGCACGTGGACACGCCGTGACTTAGAAGCCGCGCCTCACCAGGGACGTCAAGCATCAGTGACTGCGCGCCGGTCGCCAAGATCACGGTGTCGGCGCTAATGCTCGGTTCATCATCACCCGAGAGCCACGCACGGAACGGTCGGCCTCCCACCTCGAGTCGCTGCACTTTGTTCACACGCAGGTCAGCGCCGAAGCGCTCGGCCTGGGCGCGCATGTTCGCCATCAACTCGGGACCGGTGATGCCCTCGGGGAAGCCGGGGAAGTTCTCGATATCGGTGGTGAGCATCAGCTGACCACCGGGCTGATCGGAGGTCGAGGACGGTTCACCCTCGATGACGATGGGCTGCAACTGCGCTCGCGCCGTATAGATCGCCGCGGTGAGACCCGCGGGGCCCGATCCGATGATGAGGACTCGGGTGTGTTCAGTCATGTTGATTCTTTCGCTGAGGTAGGGGCCGACGTCGACGCCAGATGACGAGACCGGTACCGAGGGAGAGCACGCCCACGAGGGCGTAACTCAGCCAGACGTGATTGGCGAAGAGGTAGACGTTGAAGAGTCGGATTATACCGATGATCAGTACGCTCACGAGCACGAGGCCGACGAGGAAAAGCACGAAGACGAAGGCGAGGGTGCGTCCGGCGAGCAGGATCGGACGCAGGACCTTGTCGTGGACGATGTCGAGCGCGTGGTCGAGGGTTCCGAGCGCGCGGTCGACGAGATCAGGTTCGTGGTCTGGGGTGGGGCTCGTCTCGCTCACACTACGAACATAGTGGTCCGAAAGACTCAAGCCTTAATCCAGCAGGCGGCGATGATTCTCGGCCCGCCGTGGGTTCCGACGACCGGACCCACGTCGGAGACGACGAGGGCGTGCTCGGTTGGCACCGCTGCCACCATCGTGACCAACTCATCGACGTCGCTCGCGTCGCCGTGAACGATTGAGAGTCGCTCAAAGGGGGCGTTATCGCGGACCACTGACGCGACCGCCGCGAGGGCCTTGGCCCGGGTGCGTTGCCGTCCCGCTTCGGCCACGACGCCGTCTTTGAGGGCGAGGAGTGGCTTGATCGAGAGGACCTGACCGAGCAGCGCGCGGGCGCCACCGACACGACCCCCTTTGACAAGGTGCTCGAGTGTGTCCAGGGTGCCGCAGATACCTACGCGGCCGAGCAGGTCGCGCGCGCGCGCCTCCAGGTTGTCGAGGTCGGCCCCAGTCTCGGCGAGTTCGGCGAGGTCGATCACCATCAGTCCCACGGCCATCGACACTGCTTTGGTGTCGATGACGCGCACGGGTATCCGATCCGCGACCGCTTCAGCAGCGAGGGTGGCGGACTGGTGCGTCGCTGAGAGCGCGGCCGAGATCGTCAGGACGAGGACCCCGTCGTAGCCGTTCGCCAGGGCTGACTCGTAGGTCGCCTGGAACGAGCCGGGGGAGGGTGCCGCGGTCTCGGGGAGGACCTTGGACTCCTTGCACTTGGCCCAGAACTGTGACGGGGACAGGTCGGCGCGATCGATGAACTCGTCGTCTCCGAAACGAATCGTCAGCGGCACCACGTCGACGCCGAGTCGTTGTGCGACGTCGTCGGGGATGTCACTGCCGCTATCACTGACCACACGGATCCGAGCCATTGTTCCCCCTCGCGTTCTGCCGACTGTCAGCCTTGCACGTTCGACGGTCGCCGGCCAGCGTGGCGCTGGCCGAGTGCCACTACCGCGACGTAGGCGACGATCCCGATCACGAATGCGCTCGCGAAACGGATGATCAACCCGATGCCGACGTTCGCGCTCGAGGCCGCGTACACCGCGGCCATAGCGACGCCGGCGACGAGCGAGGCGACGGCACTGCGGCGCACGTGGATCGACCAGATTGTCGAGGTGACCGAGACGTGATGTCTCGAGAGTATGAAGAGCGCCGCAACCGCCGCGACGGTGTACGCGATGGAGACGCTCGAGGTGAGTGCGGCAATCGAGTGGCGCCCGAACACGAGGGCCAAGACGATGTTGAGGCCGTTCTGGAAGAGGTAGAGCACGAAGACCTCGCGGGCACGCTGCATCGCCTGGAGGCCTCGAACGCAGAGCATGTATACGGTGAAGCCCGGCATACCGGCCGCGAGCACCGCGAGCACGGTTCCCGCCGCGAGCGTGTGCGTCGCGTTGACGTGGTTCAACACTGCGACGAGAGGCTGGCTGAGGATGATGAACCCGATGGTGCACGGCACGATGATCACCAACGACTGGCGCAAGCCGAAGCGGAGTCGTTCGCTGAAACCGGTGTAGTCCTCATCGGTGGCCATCCGAGACAACTGGGGCGCGAGTGAACTCAGTACCGATACCACGATCACCGCGTAGGGGATGAGGAAGAACGACCAACCGTAGGTGTAGGCGCTCACTGGGCCGTTGCCGCCGACGCCGAAGGCGAGCGCGAGTATGACATAGAGCGACGCCTGATTGGCGACGACGACGAGCAGGGTCCACCCACCCAGTCGTGCGATGGCGTGCAGCGCGGGGTCGTGAAGATCGAAACGAGGGGCGACGCGCCAGAGGTCACTGCGGGCGAGCGAGGGCAGTAGGAAGAGGAACTGAACGGCGACGCCGAGGGTGGTTCCGAGTCCGAGCCAGAGCAGGTCGTGCGAACCAGGTAGTTGTGCCAGGACCGGCGTCGGATCGACGAGGTGGAACCAAATCAGCACGGCCACCGCGATGACGTTGTTCGCCACCGGCACCCACGCGGGGGCACCGAATCGATGGCGCACGTTGAGCAGGGCCGTGGCGAGCCCGATGAGGCCGTAGAAGAAGATCTGCGGGACGAACCAGCGCAGCAGTTCCGTCGCCACCCGGCGTTGATCCTCGAGCAGCGTCGCGGCATGACCCGCGTCGAGCTGGTGTAGCGCGGTGAATCCATCGATGATCCACGGCGCGGCGATCCAGGCGAGGGCGGATCCGACGACCAGGGCGATGACTGACGCCGTGAGCACGGTAGAGATCGAATGCCAGGCCCGCCGCTCACCGTCGACGGCGAGACGCTCGACGAACACGGGGATGTAGGTCGCGATCATGATCCCACCGAGGACGAGGTCGAAGAGCATGTTGGGAATCGTGTTAGCGAGGTTGAACGCGTCCGCGAGCGGGGTGAACCCGAGGACCCAGACCAGGACGAAGACGCGCAGTAGCCCAGTCAGTCGGGAGGCGAGCGTGCCGCTCGCCATCGACAGCACTCGTGAGGAGTGGCTCGACGTCGTGCTCATCGGGCGTGACGACCCTTCGAGCGACGACGATACGTCTGCCACCACCACGCCCCGAGTACCAGAAGCGATGCCAGCGTCAACAGGTATCCGACCACCGATGAGCCGGCGATGCGAACCTGGATGGCCGCGTGAGCGAGCAAGACCTGTTGATCGGGCGTCGTCACGTTCACCTGCAAGGTGAGACTGCTGCCGCGGTGGCTCACGGTCGGCACGCGTACGGAGGTGGTCGGCGAACCGAGGGTCACCACGACGTTGGACCCCTTGGGGAAGTCCAACTGGTTCGTCATGAGATGGACCACCGCGGTGATCGTGTACGAGGCCGTGCTGTGCAACGTGATTGGCAGCGCGGTCCCGGGGCCGGCGAGGGTGATCGCGCTCGGGTCGACGGTGAACTTGGCCAGTTGTGCGTTGAGACCAGCGGCGGCCGTGTTGATGGCGTTCTGACGCGCCGAGGCGCTGCCGACAGTCTCGGCGCGCGCGGTGGCCACGCGCAGGGCGAAGGCGACCGCGTGATCGGTGATGGCTTGGCTGAACGAGTTGACCTGGGCCACGAGTGCGGTGAGCGTGGCAACGTTGTGCGCACTCCAGTGCGACGGCGCGCCCGCGAGCAGGGTGCGGGTAGACGGTGCACCATCGGAACCGATCAGGGAGGAGGTGAACGAGGGGACCAGGCTGCTCGCCACAACGAACGGATCCGCAGTGAGGCCTGCGGCGACCTGGTTGAAGAACGGGATCGACGTCATCGTCGCCGGTACGGTGACGATGACGGACCGGCTAGCGGGAGCGTTGGGTGCTTCGAAGTGCAAGAAGGCGAGCGTGGCCAGCATGATTGCGGCCCGACGGCCGGGTTCGATGGCTCCGTCGACCGCGAGTGCTGAGAGTGGCTGGTCGTCGGTCAGCGCGATGGGTGAGCCGCCACCCGTGATGTGGAAGGGGGAGCCCCAGGTCAGGGTTGTGGAGGGTTCGACCGTGAGCCGGTTCTCGGGCACGACGACGTTGGAGACACCGGCCACCCCGAGGGCGGCGACCGTCGCGGCCGAGGGCTCACCCTCGAGCAGGACGGGTCCGTCGAGGTAGCGCCCGGTGATAGCCCCGACCAGCTGACCGGCCAGGTTGAGTTGTGACTTCACCTCGGCGCCGAGCCCGTTCGCCGCGAGTCCGGCGAAGTCCACCTGCTCGGGTGGGGCGTCGATGATGCGGTGGAGTGGACTGGCGACGGCGTGGTTGAGCGCGCCACGCCACGCCACGCCACGTGTCCCGGCTACGTAAGCGCTCGAAAGTGTCTCGTAGTTGGCGCTGATCGTCAGCGGCATCGTGGGGCGTCGACTGATCGCCGTGAGCACGGCGGCGGTGCGAACGGACCTGGACCACGTCCCCACGCCGAGCGTCGTGATCCAGGAGAATCGCAAGGGATTGACGACGGGTGCGGTTTGGACCGCGACGAGGGACCACGAGACCGTCGTGATCCCGTGGACGCTCACGGCGTAACGCAATGGGTAGACACCGTCACAGGTCGCACCGCGACACCCGAGTCGTAATCGCGGTAGAGGACCACACCGGCCCCGACTCGTGAGCGGACGTCCCGTGAAGAGCACGACCGTGATGGTGCTCGTGCGTGACGCCGTGCAATCGGGTTCGAACGAACCGGTCGACGCGGCGGCTGGTCCCGAGACGCCAGCCCCCGAGATGATCGGTGCAATCTGTGATCGCATGACGATTCGGGGGTAGAGCGCGAGCGAGGCTCGCGTTGTGTCGCTCGGGTGGTCGAAAGCCAACGTGATGACGATCCTGGCGGTACCTGACGATGACATCACCGCCGTGGCGTCCTGGTGCTCGACGGTGAAGACCGGCGTCGTCGCAGCACCCGAGGCCGATGGCCACGTGATCGTCGCGAGGCCGAGGAGTACCACGCTGAGCGCCCGCCACCAGGTCGAAAAATGGTGGAACATGCAGACCCAGGCTACCGTCGCCCGTGTCGGGCCACTGGCCCAACTACCGTTGTGGCGAGTGTTGTCCATGGAGCAAGCCCACGAACGGCTAGTCGAGCTAGCCGATTTGGCTCGACCCCTCGCGCGCGTCTTCGCCGACGAGGGCTTCTCCCTGTACGCCGTCGGTGGATCGGTGCGCGACGCCTTACTCGGCGAGCCGCGCCGCGAGGACTTCGAGATCGACTTCACGACTAACGCCCGACCCGACGACGTGGCGCGCATCATGACGCCCGTGTGCACCACGCTCTGGGAGCAGGGGCGGGCTTTCGGGACGCTCGGGGGCGTGATACGGGCGAACGGCGTTAAGGCTGAGGTCACGACGTTCCGCTCCGAGGCCTACGTGGATCATTCGCGCAAGCCGTCGGTCGAGTGGGGCGATTCGCTTGAGGTGGACCTGAGTCGGCGCGACTTCACCATCAATGCCCTGGCGCTCGACGTCATCGCGTTGGCCGACGAGATCCCGGGTGTCCAGACGCTCTTCGACTACCACCAGGGATTCATCGACCTCTTCGAGCGGCGACTGCGCACACCCACCGATCCCGTCCGGCTCTTCCAGGACGATCCGTTGCGGATGCTCCGGGCGGCGCGCTTCGCGGCGCGTTTCGACTTGTCGATCGACCCGGCCGTCGAGGCCGCCGCGGCCGAGATGGCCGAGTCGCTGCGCAAGGTGTCAGTGGAACGGGTGCGCGGCGAACTCGACCTGTTGCTCATGACCTCGCGACCGTCAACGGGGTTGGACTTCATCGTGCGAACCGGGCTCTCCGACCAGTTCTTCCCCGAGCTGGCGATGCTGCAACTCGAGCAAGACCCGATCCACCAGCACAAGGACGTGCTCAAGCACACGTGGGCGGTAGTCGACAAGACGTCCGCGAACCTCACCCTTCGCCTCGCGGCGCTCTTCCACGACATCGGCAAGCCCCGCACGCGGGCCATCTCGGACGACGGGGTCACCTTCCGATTCCACGAGATCGTGGGCGCGAAGATGACGCGTAAGCGGATGGCGGCGCTCAAGTACCCACAGACGGTGATTGACGACGTGAGCATGCTCGTCGAGCTCCACCTGCGCTTTCACACCTACAAGATGGGCTGGAGCGACCGCGCGGTTCGCCGGTACGTCCGAGACGCGGGACACCTACTCAACGAGCTCAACGAGCTCACGCGCTGTGACGCGACGACGCGCAACGCCCGAAAGGCCGCGACGTTCGCCAAACGGATGGACGAGCTCGAGGTCCGGATCGAAGAGGTCCGCGCCAACGAGGACCTCAGTCGTCTTCGTCCCGCGCTCGACGGTGTCGCCGTCATGGAGTTGCTGCACGTTGCCCCGGGTCCGGTGGTCGGCAGAGCGCTCGACTTCTTGATGGAGATCCGCCTCGACGAGGGCGAGATCGACCCCGAAGACGCAGCGCAGCGACTCACGGCGTGGTGGGCGCAACAGAACGCCACATGACGAAGCCCCGTCACCCATTCGGGTGACGGGGCTTTGCGCGGTGGTTTACGGCCAGACCGGGTTCTCGGCGCCGTCGTTGGCGAACGCGTCGACCATGTCGTGGGCCACGTCGTCGTGGAACTGCACCGGTGGCGACTTCATGAAGTACGCCGACGGGCCGACGACCGGTCCGCCGATGCCGCGGTCGAGGGCGATCTTGGCGCAACGCACCGCGTCGATGATGACGCCGGCCGAGTTGGGCGAGTCCCACACCTCGAGCTTGAGCTCGAGGTTGAGCGGGACGTCGCCGAAGTTGCGACCTTCCATGCGGATGTAGGCCCACTTGCGGTCGAGGAGCCACGGTACGTGGTCGCTCGGGCCGATGTGGATGTTCTCCGGCTCGAGGTGACTGCTCTCCAGCTGGGACGTGACGGACTGGGTCTTGGAGATCTTCTTGGACTCGAGTCGTTCACGGTCGAGCATGTTCTTGAAGTCCATATTGCCGCCCACGTTCAACTGGTAGGTGCGGTCTAGCGTCAGGCCACGGTCTTCGAAGAGGCGCGACAGGATGCGGTGCACGATGGTGGCTCCGACCTGGCTCTTGATGTCGTCGCCAATGATGGGGACACCCGCGTCGGCGAACTTCTTCGCCCAGACGGGGTCCGAGGCGATGAACACGGGGATGGCGTTCACGAAGGCGACACCGGCGTCGATGGCGGCTTGGGCGTAGAAGCGCTGGGCCTCTTCGGAGCCGACGGGGAGGTAGGAGACCAACACCTGGGCGCCGGAGTCTCGCAGGGCCTGGACAACGTCAACGGCCTCGGCCGGCGACTCCTCGATGACCTCGCGGTAGTACTTGTTGAGGCCGTCCAACGTCGG
>JAKBGV010000031.1 GCA_021837305.1 Actinomycetes bacterium | reverse complement strand
GAGCGCCTTGATGGCGACCGGCCAGGAGTGAAAGCAGCAACAGCGCGAGTTTTCTCCGTTAGAGAGACGAACTAGACAGCAGGGTGAGATAGATGGTGAGAAGAAGTTGCTTGGAAGAATCCTCGGAGGCAGTCCTCACCTGAGCTCCCTATCCTTACGGCGTCCCACCGTGCTGGCGAACCGAAGACTGAATCTCGTGCAATGTTGTCTACTCTAAAGTAGTCTACCCTATAGTAGGCAAAGGAGAGACATGGCTGAGCCTCTGTTCCATTGGTCCGCTGTCGACGAATTCTTGGATCGCGAGCAAGAACTCGCGCACCTGGAAAAGTGGTGGGCGAGCACCAGTCGCGAGCCCCTTTCGCTGTACGGTCGTCGCCGTTCGGGCAAGTCCTGGCTCTTTCGCCGCTTCGCCCACGAAAAGCCGGCCGTCATCTTGGTAGCTCGGCGCAACGCACCAGGCGCCCAACTCGCCGAGTTCGCCACGCGCCTTGAGCCCTTACTCGGAGTGCGGCCCGCTGTTGGCAGCCTGAGCGAACTATTCCGTGTGATCTATCGCGCCGCGAGCATGAAGAAAATCCTCGTGGTCATTGACGAGTTCTCCAACCTGCTCCCGACGACCCAAGCCGAGATCGAACGCGAGCTCACCGCGATCGCCGCCGTTATGGAGGACGAGCGCGATGGATCCAAACTGAAACTCATACTTTGTGGCTCGTTGGTCAGTCAGATGGAGGCCCTGTTCGCCGTGCGCAGCCCCCTGCACGGACGCCTGGTGCCACTTCAACTCCAACCCGTCAGTTACGAAGAGTCCCGGCTCTTTACGCCCGACCTTGCCCCTCTCGCGCAGTTCGAGCGCTTCGCTATCGCCGGCGGCATGCCGCGCTACTTGAGTGCCCTTGGCACCGGGAACTTACGAGACGTGATCTGCGAAAAGGTTCTTGATCCGAACGCGGCTCTCTGGGACGAGGCCCGCACGATCTTGGACCAGGAACTGCGCGAGCCAAAGATCTACTTCTCAATCCTCCAGGCCCTCGCCAGCGGCGACAAGGAGTTCGGCGAGATCGTCGATGCCCTTCGCGCGGATCGCAAGTTCATCTCCAAATATTTAAGCGTGCTCGAGGAGATGCGAATCATCGAACGCCGACTGCCCGTCAACGCCGAACCTGGCAGTCGCTCGGGACACTGGCACCTGCGCGACCCCTTTTTTCGTTTCTGGTTTCGCTTCGTCTTTCCCTTCCAAGATGACCTCGAATCGGGTCTCGCTGCTACGACCCTGTACGACACCGAGATCGAACCGGTCCTCGCTGATCATGTTGGACCTGAGTTCGAGGAGTACTGTCGCAGTTGGGTGCGCTCTAACGCACCAGCACCCAAGGTCGGCTCGTGGTGGGGGCCATCGCTGAACGAATTACGCAAAGCTGGCACACGCACGACCGAGGAGATCGACATCGTTGGGGTAGTTCGCAGCAAGGTGAGCATCATCGGTGAGGCTCGCTGGCGAAAGCGCCCGATGGACCTCGGCTACCTCGCCATGATTGAAAACTTCAAGATCCCCGCTCTGCGCCAAAGTGGAATCAATGTGGCCACGACTCCCATCATCTACCTCTTCAGCCGTGGTGGCTACGCCGAGCGTCTCGTCGAAGTCGCGGCCGACCGGGAGGATCTGATTCTCGTGGATACGGCCACCGCATTAGGGAAGTAGCCTACTCTACAGTAGGCTACTGTCGATTAGACAAACTTTGCTCCCACAGGGCATGTAGCCTCCAGTCGGATTGAGCACGTCGGCACTCCCATGTGAACTCGCACGCTATTCCCATCGAGAAAATCCCACGGAAAATCCCACATACCAATCCGACACCACCGGACAGATCCGACACCACCGGACGAATTTTCGTTGAAATCCGGACAGATCCGACGTCACCGGACAGATCCGACCGATTGCATCCACCTCATAATCCCTCGGTCGCGGGTTCGATCCCCACCGGCCCAACCACAGCCCTTGCTGAACTCGTATTTTCGGATCGTGGTACGTGACGCCAGCGTTTTTGCGTCGAATTCTCCTCCACTGCAGTTGTGACCAGGATTGCTGTTAAGACCGTTGGCGAATTGGCTGAGCGCATGCGCTCGGCCAAACCCCCTACTGAGGATGATGTGACGATCCTGCTCGACGGACGCCGTATTGATTCGAAGGAAGCGGCCGAGAGATGGCTTGTTGAAATCGACGCCATTCGGACTTCGCGAGCCGCATCCGATGCCCTCAGTGAGTGATGGCCCCAACCTCGATCTGCCGAGACTGATTGGCGTACTCAACCGTCACGAAGTCGAATACCTCTTGGTAGGTGGCGCGTTGCAGCCACGGCGTACGGAGCGGAGCGCGAAACTGAAGACGCGGACTGCGTGGTGCGCCGAGAACGTGCCAATCTGGAGCGCCTTGCGTCAGCGCTGCGTGAACTGCACGCGCGGCTGAGAATCGCTCACGTGAGTGATGAAGAGGCCAAGCAACTAAAGGTCCAACTTGACGGCGTGATGTTAGAGAACGCCGGAAACTCGACGTGGACGACCGACGCTGGCCCCTTTGACGTGCTTGCGGATTTGAAGGATGCCGCAGGTCGTTCTGTGCCGTACGAAGCGCTCATAGCGCGGTCGATGGTGTTGCAGGGCGATGGCTTTGTATTACGCGTCGCGTCCCTCGGTGATGTCATTGCCGCTAAGACATTCGCCAATCGTGAGAAGGATCGTGAAGCGCTTCCCGAACTTCTCGATCTTCAACGACGACCTACCATCGGCCACGATGAGTCGTCTCGACTCAGTAGTGAATTGGACAGTGCAATCGAGATTCCTGGACCGACCATGGAGCTTTAACGTTGAGACTTGAGCGCGTCATGACCGGGCTAACCGATGGCGAGACGCTTCTCAACACTCGAGGGCTCGACGATAAAAGGCTATCGGCCAGCGCGCAATTGCATCAGCCCCGGCGTGATGAAGTCGAGTTCGTTCAAGAGACTCTTCGCCGCGTTGATCAATATGTCGTTGCCGACGAAGACGTCGTCAACCACGGGCGTGGTCACCAAGGGAATTGAGACGTCACCAGCGTGAACCAATTTGAGAGCGCTGAACACTGGCTTCAGGTGCTGGGCCGATCGCGTTCCCATGACGGCCCCGCCATAGCTGACGATCCCGGCGGGCTTGTAGCGCCACTCGTTGTGCAGGTAGTCGATTGCGTTTTTGGTTGCCGCGTTGAAACTGTGGTTGTACTCGGGTACGACGAAGACGAAGGCGTCGCCCCGCGACACGGTGGCCGACCACCGCTTGGTGTGCTCGAACTCGTACTTGCCCTGATTCGGGTGGTTCGGTTCATTGAAGATCGGCAAGTTGACTTCGGCGAGATCCACGAGTTCCACGTCGAATCGTCCGTCCGCGACGGCGAGGTCGTAGAACCACCTGGCGATGGCCGCGCCAGCCCTCCCGGGTCGCGTGGACCCGATGATCACTTCGAGAACTGGCTTAGTCATGTCGAGACGAACTTTCTGGTTGTGAATCGGTTGCTGGCATCGTCGATCGGCGGGCCGCGAGGCCACGATTCGGCAAGAACACGGCCGGGACAAGCGCCAACAGCGAGACGGCGAACGACCACCAGAATGAATGGGCGAACGCACTCGCCACCGCTTGGAGTTGGCTGATGCTCGCATGAATCCTACCGGCCTGCAACGCCAGGCCAACCGCTGGGAGCCGGTTGGTGATCTGGGTCTGGAGTACGACGGCGAAGACGGCCACGCCGAGTGAACCGCCGACCTGGCGAAGGATGTTCGTGGCCGATGTCGCTTTGGGCACGTCGTCGTGGGTGAGGTTGTAGTACGACGCCGCGAACGTAGGCATCATCGTGGCGCCCATGCCGAGTCCTCGGATGAACAGCGCGATGCCGAGCAACCAGTAGTTGGATGTCGCGGTGACCTGGGTGTAGAAGAACGTGCCGACGGCGAGGACGACGACTCCGTAGGGCACCACCGACCGCGGTCCGCGGCGGTCGGCCATGAGTCCACCGGCGCGCATGGACATTGCCGCGCCAAGGCCCTGGGGGGCCATCATGAGTCCGGCGAGCCAGGCTGAGTCGCCGCGCACGATCTGGTAGTAAAGGGGTAGCAGGAACATCGTTCCGTACAACGTGGCGCCGACTAGGAAGATTCCCGTAGACGCCAACGAGAATGTCCGATCTCGAAAGAGCCTGATATCGATGAGGGGCTCGGGCGCCCGTAGGGAGCGTACGACGAAGAGCGCGCTCAAGACGAGACCTACGACGAGGCTGTCGTACACCGCGGCGCCGTGGAAGCCGCCGTGACTACCGACCTCGGCGAGGCCGTAGACGATGAACGCGAGTCCTGGAGACAACAGCATGAAGCCGAGCAGGTCGAATCGGTGTTCCCGATCACCCGACAAGGCCGGCAGGAATCGTCGAGCGAGCACGAGTGCGACCAGGCCGATCGGTACGTTGACGAAGAAGATCCAACGCCACGAGGTATTCGAGATAATGACACCACCGATCACGGGTCCGAGTATCGGCCCGAGCAGCTGGGGGACACCGATGATTCCCATCACCTGACCCATACGCTGGGGTCCCGCGGTGCGTGCCATGATCGATTGGCCGACGGGCAAGATCATCCCGCCACCGATCCCCTGCAGGACACGGAAGAGGATCAAGCTGGTCGCCGACCACGCGAGGCCACTCATCGCGGATCCGGTTATGAAGAAGCCGAGCGAGATCATGTAGACGGTCTTGGCGCCGATGCGGTGGATTGCCCAGCCCGAGACCGGGATCACGACGGCGAGGGCGAGCAGATAGCCGGTCGTGACCCACTGGATCGTCGAGACATCCACCCGGAAATCGTGGCTGAGCGTGCGCAGCGCCACGGCGACGATGGTCGTGTCGAGGATGGACATGATTGCACCGAGGACGACGACCACGCCTACCTGAATGATCGCGGGTTCTAGGCGGTCCGGTTTCGACACGGCATCTCCTCTTCGGGGACCAATGTTTTCACGGGAACACTACCGGGTGTCACCAATGGACCCGTTCGGTTCGCGCACACTGGAGCGATGTGGAAGTGACCGGGCCGAATAGCGGTATGGGGCGATAGAATTCCTATGTGGCCAAACAAAGTCGGTCGATTCCCGTCATGAAGGCGGTGATCGACGAGGTGGTTTCTCGTCTATGGGACGGTGACGAGTCACTGATCCGAATACCGGAAATCTGCGACGCGACGGGCGTGAATTACGGCTCTGTGTATCACCACTTTGGATCGCGCGAAGGCGTGATTGACGCGGCGTATAACCAGTTGTTCAGCGATTTGGTGCAGTGCGACATCGATGAATTGTCGAACGTGAGCCAGGAGTCGGCGGACATTGACGAGTTCCTGATCCGCATCCAGCCATTGATCGGGTTGCTGTCGGCTGGCGAGGATCGTCGGCGGAGCCGGGCGATGCGGGCGCGCATCGTGGCGGCGGCGCTTACGAGGCCGGAGCTCGCCGCGTTGATCGGAGCCACCGAGTCACGGCTCACCACCGAGTTGCGCGACGTGATGTCGATGGGCCAAGACCGGGGATTCGTTCGAAAGGACGTATCGGCGTGGTCTCTCGCTGTGCTGGTCCAAACGGTGGTGTTCGGACGGGTCCTCGACGACATCACGACGTCGCCCGTTGAGCAGGAGGACTGGGACTACACCATGAAGACGCTCTTCCGTTCGGCCATGTTGAACGGCGACGCGCAGGATTCGTAACGAGTGTCAGACTGACGTCGTGTCGATCACTCGCGTCGTGACTGCGCTCGCAGTGGCCATCGGACTCGGCTGGACGGTCGCGCGCGCTACGGCCACGTCGCAGTCGGCGCCCAGTTCCGCGTCGTGCTCGGCGGCGGCAGTGAGCGCTCCGGTGTCGCACCTGGCGTCCACGGGCGGTGTCAACGCCTACGGCTGTGAGGGGTCCTGGGCGTACTTGTGGGCGACAATCACGGTGGGGCCGAATCGAATCGGCGTAACCGAACTCATGCGCTTCGACTCGTCGACATCCACGTGGCACTTCGCATCGCGCGCTCGGTACTGTCATCCCAGCGTGCTGCCCACCGTCGTCTACCGGCGAGCCTGCTTCTCGAACTGACGTCCACGGGCGCCGTGGCCAATCACCTACGCTACGTATTCGTGCGTCATCGCGGACTCGGCTCGTTGGCGTGGGCGTCGACCCAGGACCTGTTCGATCAGCGCACGGCCTTCGGTCGGTTGGCGCTCGTGCACGTGGCGATGATGGCGGGCGACACCTTCGTGACCGTCTCGTTGGCTGGATCCCTGTTCTTCTCGGTGTCACCGACTGAGGCCAAGGGCAAGGTGCTCGCGTACCTGCTCATCACGATCGCCCCGTTCGCGGTGGTCTCGCCGCTACTCGGACCGTTGATCGACCGCTCACCCAACGGGCGTCGAGTGCTCGTGGCACTATCGGCCGGTGCTCGCGCGATCCTGTGTTGGATGATGAGCCAGCATCTGAATTCGTTGTGGCTCTACCCGGAAGCATTTCTGGTCCTGATCTCTTCGAAGCTCTACGTGGTGACCCGCGGGACCCTTGTTCCCGAGATGGCTCGCACCGACCAGTTCAGTGAACACCGCTCATCGGTCGGCAACGCCGGGTGGCCGACGGACGCTGGCGGGGAGGTCGCCGGTTTCGCCGGCTTCAACGCGCAGTTGACGTTGCTCGGGACCATCGCGGGTTTGATCGCGGGCGTCGTTGCCGCCGGACTCTTGAAGGGGATAGGTGCACCGTCGGTGCTCGTCGCGGCCTCGATCGTCTACGTGGGGGCGACCGTGGTGAGTATGAGGCTCCAGCGGCCCGCACGCGTGGTGCGCGACGAGTTCGCCCAGATGTCCCAGGCCGAGCGTGACCGGCACGCACTCAACCCACTCGGTGACGTCGAGGTCTCCTGGGGCCTTGGTGCCGCCGCGTTGATGCGCTTCACTATTGGTTTCGCCACCTTCCTGCTCGCCTTTGGTCTGCGGCGGGCGCACGCGGGACTGGGGTGGTTCGCGTTCGCACTCGCGATGAGTGCGGTCGGCGCACTCGTGGGCTTGGGCTTGGTCACCAGAGCTCGCAACGCCGTTCGTGAGTCGACCCTGCTCGCGGGTGCACTGTTCGCGACCGCGCTCGGTGCGGCGGTTGCGAGCAACTACCCCTCCTTCGCTGGCCAGGCGATCGTGGCGGGTTGGTTCGGACTCTGCGCCGCGGTCGCCCAGCCGAGTTTCGATGCCATCACCCAGCGCCACGTCGCACCGGGGGCCCAGGGTCGAACATTCGCGCGCTTCGCGGTGCGCCAGCAGTTGGCCTGGGTGATCGGCGCCGTAATCCCGGTGGGGATTTCACTCGCCTTCGCGTCCGGTGACCGGTTCCTCGCCGCGATCACCGCGGTGGGAGCCCTCTTCTACGGTGTGGGACGTCGTCGCGCTTTCCGTTGACGCGACTCGTTCATGTGCTGTACTAGGCCATGGCACAACCTGTAGCAGGGAACGACGGGGTGACCGATTTGGGCGCCCACGTCGTCGTCGTCGGTGGAGGATTCGCCGGGATCGCCGTGGGGCGGGGGCTCGCGAATTCGTCCGTTCGAGTGACGATTATCGACAAGCACAATTTCCACACGTTCTTGCCCCTGCTCTACCAGGTGGCCACGGCGGGACTCGAGCCCGCCGACGTGGCGTACCCGATCCGCACCATCTTCGGTGGCGCGCCCAACATCCGCTTCCGACACGGGCGCGTGCGCCAGGTCGATCACGGGGCAAACGCCGTGGTGCTCGATGACGGATCTCGTCTGGACTACGACCACCTCGTGATCGCCACTGGTGCGACGGCCGCCTATTTCGGGATCCCCGGCGCCTCGCAATACGCGATGCCGCTCTATTCGCTCGCCGACGCTCGCCGTCTGCGCAACCGGTTGCTCCTCGCGCTCGAGGACGCCGACGTGCGGGCCGAACGCGAATCCGTGTCACTCACGTTCGTTGTGGTCGGCGGCGGACCGACGGGCGTCGAGACTGCCGGGGCGCTCGCGGAGTTGATTGCCATTGCCTTGCGTCGCGACGGACTACGACTAGACGCGAGGCGCGTTCGCGTGGTGCTCGTGGACCTCGCCGATCGACTGCTCACCGCGTTCCCCGAGTCCGCGAGCCGCTACGCCGCTCGAGAGCTTGCCGAACTCGGCGTCGAAGTCCAGTTCGGCCGTTCGGTCGTCGCCGTGGAAGAAGGGGCAATCCGGTTCGCCGACGGTGAGCGGCTCGAGACCGCGGCGGTCATCTGGGCCGCCGGAGTCACCGCGAGTGGGACGCTCGTCCACGGACTGGCGGTGGCGGCCGGACCCGGTGGTCGAGCGGGCGTGGGCGCCGATTTGCGCTGCGCGACCGGTGAGAACATCTGGGCGGTCGGTGACGCGGCGGCCATACCAAGCGCCGACGGTTCGTTCTGTCCGCAGTTGGCTCCCGTCGCCATCCAGTCGGGCCGCTACTGCGCTAGCCAGATACTGCGGGTCACACGGGGCGAATCGACGACGCCGTTCGTCTACCGCAACAAGGGCATCATGGCGACGATTGGTCGACGCGCCGCGGTCGCGAAGCTACCCCGAGGCGGCGTGATACGTGGGACGCTCGGTTGGCTGGCGTGGCTCGGTCTGCACCTGTTCTATCTGGTCGGTTTCAGGAATCGGCTCCGCGTGTTGATTAATTGGACGTGGCGATACTTCGACTGGCCATCGGGCCCCCGGCTCATCGTGGCCGACGCCGAGACCGCCGAGTGAGCTAACCCAGTCGCCGCTCGAGGTCGTCGACCTGTTCGAGCAACGCGGCGGGTAGCCGGTCCGCGAACTGCGCGAAGTGCTGGCGGATCAGTGGGACCTCGTTGCGCCACTCGTCGGAGTTGACGTCGAGCAGCAGTGAGAGGTCGGCCTCGGGCAAGTTGAGTCCGTCGACGTTGAGCGCGCCCGGTGCCGGTACGTAGCCGATAGGCGTCTCGACGGCTTGGCCCCGTCCAGCGGTGCGCTCGAACACCCACTCGAGTACGCGGCTGTTCTCGCCGTAGCCGGGCCACAGCCAGTGTCCATCGTCGGCCTTGCGGAACCAGTTGACGTAGAAGATCTTGGGCAGTGACGCCTCGTCGAACCGGTCGGCGAATGTGAGCCAGTGCGCGAAGTAGTCGGCCATGTTGTACCCGCAGAACGGCAGCATCGCGAAGGGGTCGCGGCGCAGGTTGCCAACGGCCCCGGCGGCGGCGGCCGTCGTCTCGGAGGCCATGATGGAACCGAGGAACACGCCGTGAGCCCAGTCACGTGATTCGAAGACGAGCGGCACCACGCTGGCGCGACGTCCACCGAAGAGGATTGCGTCGATCGGCACACCCGCGGGGTCCTGCCACTCGGGGGCGATGGCGGGATCCTGGTCGGCCGGTGCCGTGAATCGCGAGTTGGGGTGCGCGGCGGGCGTGCCCGACTCGGGTGTCCACGACTGGCCGCGCCAGTCGGTGAGGTGGGTGGGTGGTTCGCTCATCCCTTCCCACCAGACGTCGCCGTCGTCGGTCAGTGCGGTATTGGTGAAGATGGTGTTCGCCTCGACGGAGTACATCGCGTTGGGGTTGGTGTCGAAGTTGGTACCCGGGGCCACACCGAAGAAACCCGCCTCAGGGTTGATCGCGTAGAGGCGCCCGTCGGGTCCCGGCTTCATCCAGCAGATGTCGTCACCGATGGTCTCGACCTTCCAGCCCGTCAGGGTCGGCACCAGCATGGCCAGGTTCGTCTTCCCACAAGCGCTCGGGAAGGCGCCGGTCACGTAGCGGGTCTCACCCGCGGGGTTCGTCAACTTCAAGATGAGCATGTGCTCAGCGAGCCAGCCGTCATCGCGCGCCATCACCGACGCGATACGCAAGGCGAAGCACTTCTTGCCGAGAAGCGCGTTGCCGCCGTAGCCCGAACCGTAGGAGATGATCTCGCGGGTGTCGGGGAACTGGACGATGTACTTATTCTCCGCGTCACAGGGCCACGGGACGTCGGCCTGCCCGTCGGCGAGCGGCATCCCGACCGAGTGCAGGCACGGCACGAACGTGCCGTTGTCACCGAGCACCTCGAGTGCGCCCGCGCCCATACGGGTCATGATGCGCATCGAGACGGCGACGTAGGCGGAGTCGGTGATCTCCACGCCGATGTGGGCGATCTTCGAGCCGAGCGGTCCCATCGAGAATGGAACGACGTACATGGTGCGCCCGCGCATCGAGCCGGCGAACAGGCCGTCGAGCGTCGCGTGCATCTCGTCGGGGTCGCGCCAGTTGTTGGTCGGACCGGCGTCGGACTCGAGTCGTGAGCAGATGAAGGTCCGGTCCTCGACGCGCGCCACGTCACCGGGGTCGGAAGTGGCGTAGTAGCTGTGCGGCCGCTTGGCGTCAGAGAGCTTCGTGAACGTGCCGTTGTCTACGAGCAACTGGCACAGTGCGTCGTATTCCTCGGCTGAACCATCGCACCAGTGGATACGATCGGGTGTGGTGAGTGCGGCAACCTTTTCAACCCAGTCGATGAGTTGCTGGTTGCGGGTGGGGTACGACACGTGAAGCCCTCCGTTGTCTCTCCGTTGCCACTCGACAACGTCTCGGCGTCGTGAACGCGACTGACGGCCCACCCGGTGTCCCCCTAGGGGGACCCGTACGGCGCGAAGACGACATAGTGGAGCGTATCGCCGCCATCGTGGGTCGGCGTGACATCCCGCCCGGCGAGGTCCACGTCGGTGACGACGCGGCCGTCCTGGCGCCCTTCGTGGGTCAGACCCTGGTGAGTACGGACACCGCGGTGTGGGGTGTCCACCTTGACGTGGCGCTCTTTCCCCTCGAGGATCTCGGCTTCAAGGCGGTCGCGGCCGCGGTATCGGATCTCGCGGCGATGGGCGCTCGCGCCCGGGCGATCGTGGTCGCGGTGACCGCGCCGCCCGGAACCGACCTCGAGGAACTGCACCGCGGCATCGCCGACGCGGCCAGTGCGACCGATTGCCCCATCGTGGGCGGGGATCTGAGCCTGGGTCAGGATGTCGCGGTCGCAGTGACCGTGCTCGGTGAGTGTCCGGGCAAGGGTGCCGTCTTGCGCCGTGGGGCCCGAGCGGGGGACACAATCCTGGTCACGGGGCCTCTTGGTCGCTCTGCCGCCGGCCTGCGACTACGCCGGGCGGGGGCCGGACTCGATCATCCGCTCGTCATCGCGCATCGCCGTCCCTGGCCGCGACTGGCCGAGGGCTTGGCCGCGCGCGGGGCGGGCGTGCACGCGATGATGGACCTGAGCGACGGGCTGGCACTCGATCTGCACCGGTTGTGCGACGCGAGTGGCGTCGGTTTTACCCTGGACGACGTGCCCGTCGCTGACGGCGCGACGGCAGACGAGGCGTTGAGCGGTGGTGAGGACTACGAACTCCTGATCGCAACGGACGATCCGGCGAGGCTCGCGTTGGTCCTGCACGGACGGGGGCTTCGCCCGCCACTCGCCATCGGGCGAATCGTCACGAACCGGTCGACGCGAACGCTACGGGGCGAGCACCTCGAGCGACGAGGCTGGCAGCACAGCCTTTGATCAGGCGTTGGTGATGCGACGGACTGGCTTGGTGACCTTGCCGGCGCGCAGGCAACCGGTGCACACGTTGAGGCGCTTGGGCGTTCCACCCACCAGGGCGCGCACGCGCTGGATGTTGGGGTTCCAGCGTCGCTTGGTGCGACGGTGCGAGTGGGAAACGTTCATGCCAAATGACGGCTTCTTGCCGCAAATCTCGCAGACTGACGCCATGGTGAACTTTCTCCTTACGCAATCGCGGCGCCCGTGGCCGCGAGTGAAAACCGAAGAGCCATTGTAGCATCGCTAGCGATGACCTCCCGTACGAAACTGTCGGCGCAAGATCTGCGCGCCGCAATCACCACCTTCGCGGGACTGCTGCGCTCGCACAAGGATGTCATCAACCGGCTGAACGTGTTTCCCGTCCCCGACGGCGATACCGGGACCAATATGACACTGACGGTGGAGTCGGTGGTGGACGCCTTCGGACCCCTGGCCGACGACGCCTCCATGGACGAGGTCTGCACTGCCATCGCGCACGGGTCGCTCATGGGCGCACGTGGCAACTCGGGAGTCATCTTGTCCCAGTTGCTGCGCGGCCTCGTTGAGAAGTTCAAGTCCGTGGCCGTGATCACGCCCGCGTTGCTCGCCGAGTCGCTGAATCACGCCGACGTGTTGGCTCGTCAGGCCGTCGTGCGCCCCGTGGAGGGCACGATCCTGTCCGTAGCGCGAGCGGCGGCCCAGGGGGCCAACGCCGCCACCACGTCACTGTCCAAAGTCGTTCGCGGCGCGCGGGACCGGGCGCGCGAGGCTCTGGCGCACACGCCCGAGCAGCTACCGGTATTGAAACAGGCGGGCGTCGTCGACTCCGGCGGCACCGGTCTGCTGCTCTTCTTTGACGCGCTGTGCCACGTCGTCAGCAATGACGCGTTGCCGGTGCCGCCGTCGGTTGACTCACTCGACGTTCACGATGTCGCCGTCACCAACTCGACGTCCATCGCCAATGGGTCCCCGCGCTACGAGGTCATGTACCTCCTCGCGGCCGAAGACGATCGGATGCGCGCCTTTCGTGACGTGTGGTCCGGTCTCGGTGACTCCATCGTCATCGTGGGCGGCGACGGGCTCTTCAACTGTCACATCCACACCGACGAGATCGGTCCGGCGATCGAGGCCGCGCTCGACGCGGGTCGACCGCGCGAGATTCGCGTCACCGATCTCGCCGAACAGGTCCTGGAGGAGCGTTGGGTGCGCGACGCGGCGACCGCCGTGATCGAAGCCGACGGGCCGCCACCGGCGACCGCCGTGGTCGCGGTAGTCGCGGGCGAGGGCGTCGGGCGGATCTTCCGCTCGCTCGGGGTGCGGGTGCTCGTCAGCGGTGGCCAGTCGATGAACCCGTCGACGGCCGACCTGGTCGAGGCGGTCCGGGCCACGGGCTCGGATCAGGTGGTGGTGCTGCCCAACAACTCGAACATCGTGCCCGTAGCGAATCAGGTTGACGCGCTCGTCGACACGTCGGTCTCGGTCGTACCCACGACGTCGATCGTCGGGGGGTTCGCCGCACTACTCGCCTACGATCCGAGCTCTGACGCGGCCACCAATGTTCGTGCGATGGCCGACGCCAGCGCGCACGTGAGGGCCGGCGAGGTCACCCGGGCCGTGCGAAACGTCACGACCGACGCCGGTGAGGTCCGCGAAGGCGACTGGATCGGCGTCGACGACGACGCGGTCCGTTCGATCGCCGAGTCGATCGAGGCCGCGAGCATCGCGCTCTTGGACTTGATGATCACCGAGGACCACGAACTGCTGACCGTCATCGAGGGCGAAGGATCGAGCGCGGCCGTAACGCGTCAGATCACCGAATTCGTCGGAGAGACCCACCCGTCGGTGGGCGTCGAGGTCCACCACGGCGGTCAACCCTTCTACCCCTACTTCTTCGGTCTCGAGTGAGCGAGTTGGCGCCGCGACGGCTGCGCCAACTCGGCGAGGTCCCCATTGAACGGTTACGTCACGTCGGCGACAAGCGGGCCGCGGCGTTGCGTTCGCTCGGGCTCAGCACCGTGCTGGACCTCCTCACGCACTATCCGCGTCGATACGTCGACCGCACTCGCCGCGTCGACGTCTCGGACCTGAGCGTGGGCGAGGAGGCTGCCGTCTACGGCACCGTGAGCGCTGTTCGAGCGCGCCGAACCCGCCAGGGCCGTTCGATGGTCGAGGTCGCCGTGACTGACGACGGCGAGACACTTGATGTCGTCTTTTTCAATCAGGCGTGGCGGGCCAATCAACTCCCCGTCGGGACCCAGGCGCTCTTCTTCGGCAAGGTCGGTGACTATCGGGCGCGTCGCCAGATGGCCAATCCCGTGGTCGACGTGATCGTCGCTGCCACGGGCGACGAACGCGACGCCAGTCGAGTGGGCCGCGTGGTCCCGATCTATCCGGCGTCCGGCAAGGCGGGACTGACGAGTTGGGAACTCGGCGGCTTCATCGAGGAGTCGTTGCGCCGCGCCGGACTACTCCTCGACCCACTGCCGCATTGGGTCCTCGCCGAGCAGGGGCTCGTGGCGCGCACCGACGCCTTCTGGGGAATCCACCTGCCCGCAGCACTCGAGGACGTGGAACGCGCGCGTCGGCGACTGGCCTTTGACGAGTTCCTCCGCTTACAGGTGCTGCTCGCGTTGCGCCGTCGCCGGTTGGAGCGCGAGTCGGCGGGCGTGGCCCACGCCGTCACCGCTCAGGACCTCGACCCCGATCCCGACGTCGTCACGCCGTCCCTGATGAACCGGTTCCTCGGCGGTCACCGCTACCGACTCACCGGTGCCCAGCGACGCGTGCTCGGCGAGATAGTGGCCGACCTCGCCTCGTCGGTGCCGATGCACCGTCTCTTGCAAGGTGACGTGGGCAGTGGCAAGACCATGGTGGCGTTGGCGACGATGCTGGTCGCCGTCGACGACGGCCAGCAGGCCGCGCTGATGGTGCCCACCGAGGTGCTCGCCGAGCAGCACCTCGCGTCCATCCGCGCCGACCTGGCCGACCTGCGAGTCATCGATCCAGGGGTACTCGGCGGCTCGCGACCGCTCGTGGTCCAACTGCTCAGCGGACGGTTGCGCGCGAGCGAACGGCGCGACGCACTCGCGCGAATCGCACGCGGGGAGGTCGACATCGTCGTCGGCACGCACGCGTTGCTCACCGAGGACGTCACGTTCCGTGCCCTGGGCGTGGTGGTAATCGACGAACAGCACCGTTTCGGGGTCGAACAGCGCGCGGTCTTGCGCGCCAAGGGGTCGGACCCGTCCGGGATCGACGCTGTGCCGGATCTGCTCGTCATGACCGCGACACCGATCCCACGGACGGCGGCGATGGTGCTCTTCGGCGACTTGGAGCGTTCCGAGCTCGATGAGCTGCCCCAGGGGCGCGTACCGATCGAGACCGTGTGGGCTCGTACGGC
>JAKBGV010000103.1 GCA_021837305.1 Actinomycetes bacterium | reverse complement strand
ACGCTCCCCGTGCTCTTGCTCGGGCCCTACGGCGGGGTCATCGCCGATCGGGTCGACAAACGACGACTCCTCATCATCCTGCAGTCGTTGATGGCGGTCCAGGCCGCCGTGCTCGCGGCGTTCACGCTGGCCCACGTCGTCACCTACCTCGACGTATGCGTCCTCGCGTTCGTGCTCGGACTGAACAACAGTTTCGAGAACCCCTCGCGTCAAGCCTTCATGCTCGAGATGGTGGGCCCGGCGGACCTTCGCAACGCGGTGAGCCTCAACTCGACGATGAACAACGCGGCGCGGGCCGTTGGCCCGGCGGTCGCTGGTGTGCTGATCGCGGCCGTCGGTGAGGGGTGGTGTTTCGTCCTCAACGCCGTCAGTTTTGTCGCCGTCGTCGGATCGCTCATGGCGATGGATCGTTCAGCCCTGTCACCCAGTCCGCCCGCCGCGCGCGAACGCGGTCAGCTCCGGGCGGGGTTCCGCTACGTGGCTCATACGCCGTCGCTCTTGATCCCGTTGGTCATGATGGGACTCGTCGGCACGTTCGCCTACGAGTTCCAAGTGACGCTCCCTGTCGTGGCGTCCCAGGTCTTCCACGGCGGGTCACGTGCGTACGGTCTCCTGGTGACCGCGATGGGTGTCGGCGCGGTGGTCGGTGGCCTCGTGTCGGCCACTCGCGGTCGTGTAGGTATCGCGCCGATGGTTGCCGCAAGCGCGACCTTCGGTGCGTTGCTCGCCGTCGCCTCGGTTGCGCCGATCATCGACCTTGAGATCGTGGCCCTGGCGTTGGTCGGTTTCGCGAGTGTCTCGTTCTTGTCGATGGGCAACTCAACACTCCAGCTCGCGAGCGACCCGGCCATGCGCGGCCGGGTGATGGCGCTGTGGGCGGTTGCCTTCATGGGTTCGACGCCCATTGGTGGACCACTCGTCGGACTGGTCACGAGCCACTGGGGTGCGCGCGTCGGGCTCGGTGTGGGCGCACTCTCGTGCCTGGTCGCAGCCCTCGTTGGACTGTTGGTCGTGCGCCGGGCGAGGACCGCGTCGAGCGAGCCGGCTGATCGAGCCCTCGGCTAAGCCCAGGTCGATCGTTGTGCGGTGAACTCAACGGTCAGCCAGATGTCGTGAGGTAACTGGTCGAGTTTGGCGAACAACGCATTTCGCACTTGGTCTGACTGATACGCGGTCCACGATGGCGACACGACGAACTCGAGCTCGACGTAGAACTTGCGGCCGATTTTGGTCATGCGCAGGTGTCGGTCACCGAGGCCGAACTGCGCTACGACCTCGTTCACGGCGTCGTTCGCCGGCCCACGCAGGTCGATGTCAGGACTGCCCTCGACCAACTCGATGAACGTGGTGTGGATCATGCGCAATGGTGGCGCCACGAAGACCAGGCACGCGAGGATCACGAGAGATGGGTCCAGGTAGTGCGCGACGCGAGCCGCTGACGTTCCGATCAAGAGATGGGCGGCGATGTAGGCGATGATCATCGCCGAACCGAGCACGCCGCCGGTGAGCCACTGTGTCGCCTCCGCGCGCACGAGTTCTGAGTCACTCGCGAAACGCCGAAGCCACCACCACACGCCGGTCGGGACGATGAGCGAGACGACGGCGTACCCAACGCCCCAGCCCGAGGCGAGGGTGTCACCGCCGTGGATGATCGAAAGTACGGCGTTGAACGTGGCGTACGCGCAGGTCGCGAGTAGCGCGACGGCCTCGACGCCGATGATCAGCGGGACGAGCGCCTCGCGTCCGAAGGGGTAGCGCGAGGTCGGTCCGCTAGCGACGAGGATCGAGACTCGAATTGCCATCCACGACAGGCCAATCCCGAGGAAAGTGTAGAACCCGTCGAACAAGATGATCTGTGAGCCGGTGATGACGCCGATGGCAATGCCAATGGCGGCCAGGACCATGCCGTAGGCCATCGAAAGCCCAAGCGCTCGACGCTCACGACCGAACTCGTCGAGGACCCCGCCGGCCTCGGTTGTCATAGCGCCCCCTCTCACTACGACGGTAGTGGTCATGCGCGCGATCCGCGGAGATGGTGCCTCGCGCTGGGAACGGGGTGGCCCGAGCGCGTTACGCCGGTCTTGACGTCTCGCCCGTGGCGATTTGGGGCGATGACGAGTGTGAGTACAGTCGAATCGTGCTGCTCGACACCGATCTCACCTTCGACCCGGACGGACGTTATGTGGCGGCCACGGAGGCCGAAGGTGACGGCTACGCGGGCCTGTGGGCCGCGGAGGTGGGCCACGACCCGCTTCTCGTGCTCGCTGGAGCGGCCACCGTCACCTCGCGGATCGAGCTCGGCACTGGGATCCTCGTCGCCTTCGGGCGCAGTCCCATGATCACCGCGACGCAGGCCAACGACGTGCAGCGGCTCTCGCGCGGACGGCTCTTGCTCGGAATCGGTAGCCAAATCAAGCCGCACATCGAGAAGCGCTATTCGATGCCGTGGTCGCACCCGGCACCGAGAATGCGCGAGTACATCTTGGCCATGCGGGCGATCTGGTCCGCCTGGAATGACGGAAAGGCCCTCAACTTTCGCGGCGAGTACTACCGACACACGCTGATGACACCGTTCTTCAGTCCGGCGCCACATGGCTATGGCGCCCCCCGGGTCCTCCTCGCCGCCGTGGGCGAACTCATGACGGAGGTTGCAGGTGAGGTGGCCGATGGGCTCTTGGTGCACCCGTTCACCACGGAGCGGTACCTGCGCGAAGTGACGGTGCCGGCACTCGAGCGTGGACTCGCTCGATCTTCGCGAACGCGTCGTGACTTCCAGATCTCGTTCTCGGGGTTGATCGCCAGCGGTGAGGACGACGCGGCCCAGCGCGAGGCCGAGGCCGCCGTTCGCGCCCAGATCGCCTTCTACGCGTCGACCCCGGCGTACCGCGGGGTGCTCGAACTGCACGGGTGGGGAGGGCTACAGCCGGAGCTGGCCCAGCTCGCGCGCCGCGGCGAGTGGGCGGCGATGGGTGACTTAATACCTGACGACGTGCTGGACGACGTCGCGATCGTTGCGGCGCCGAAGGACGTCGCGGCGGCGCTCCGTACGCGATTTGGCGATGTGGTTGACCGCTTCAGCATCTACGCGCCGTCGGGGATGGC
>JAKBGV010000030.1 GCA_021837305.1 Actinomycetes bacterium | reverse complement strand
TCGGTGCGGGCGCACTACCCCTCGGTGCCGAGACGCTCGGGGGTGGCGTCGCGACGGCGATCACCTTCTCGCTGCGTCGCCGGTTCTCCCGGCTCACGGTCGCGCGCGTCGGGGACCGGGTCGTCGTTGAGGGTCGTGAAGCACTCGCCGTCAACGGGTTCGTTCTGCGACACCGGGGCCGGCTCGACCTCAACGGCCAGGACCACCGGGTCGCGGCTCGTCTGGCCGCCTACATCGACGCCGCCGCCTCGGCCGATCGGCACGACCGACGGGTCGCGGTCCACGTGTGTCGCGACGGGGCGCGGGTGACCACGGTCCTCGTGACCCACGCGGACGGCGCCGCACCGGCCGGGTGGGACCGCGACGACGACGCCGTCTTCACCGCCACGTCGGCCCGGCGTGGCACGTCGTGGTGGCTCGAACGGTGGTGGTACCTGCGCACCGGTGACCACGTGACGTGTGTCTTGCGGGTGGGCGACCTGCGAGGCACGTCTCACGACGCGCTGCTCGCCGGACTCCAGGACCTCGGCGAACGGGTCACACTCTCGATTCAGGTCACCGCGATCGGCGGGGCCGAGCGCGCGCGTCGCGTGGCCGAACGTGCGGTGCACCGTCAGCGCAGCGACCACGCCACTTCGGTGGCCGCGGGGTTCCGTTCGACGGCGCGTACCCAGCGGGTCGAGGCCCGTGCGGAGCGCCGTGAGGTCGACGTGGCCTCGGGGCGGTCACTGATGCGTCTGCGCGTGTACGTGACTGTGCGCGCGTCCTCGTGCTCGGCGCTGCGCGACGCCCGCGAGACCGTCCGGCGTCGCGCGCTCGACGCTGGCGTTCGACTCGACCGGGGCGGTGGTCGCCAGTGGCCGTGGCTCGTCGACCAGCTCACGGGGTCCACTCCCCGGGCCGCGACACACTGGATCACGAGCGCCGACCTGGACGCGTTGCGGGTGCCGTCCCACGACGCCGGTAGCGGCCTCGACGGGCGTTCGCTCGGGACGGTCGCGGGCGGTGTCCCGTTCGCGCTCGACCCGTTCGACCTCTACGGCGCCGGGCTCGTCGCGAATCCGAACGTCGTCGTGGCCGGCGCGATCGGCGTCGGGAAGAGCACCGTGGTCAAGATGATGGTGGATCGGGCGCTCGCCCGCGGTCGACGGGCCGTCATCGTCGACCCCAAGGGCGAGTACGGCGACCTGGCACGTCGATACGGTTGTCGCTCGGTCGCGCTCGGGCGTGACGGCTGGTGCGACCCGTTCTTGGATGCGACCGACGGGTCGGCCCTGGCGCGAGCCATGATCGCCTCGGCCCAGGGTCAACCACTCACCGACGAACAGCACTTCGCCTTCGACGAGGCGTGGGAGGCCATCGGTCGAGACCGCCCCGATCGCGTGCTGCGTGCACTCTTTGCGTCGACGCGCGCGGCCCTCGACGGGGTGACCTCGCCCGCACGTTCCCTCGCCCTCACGCTGCGTCGGTTCGTCGAAGGCGACCTGGCCGGCCTCTTTGACGGGGAGGGCGAACCGGTGACCCTCGACGGGGACCTGGTCGTGCTCGACCTCTCGGCGCAGTGGTCCGGCGACGCGATGGCGGTGGCGGCACTCAGTGCCGTGGCCGCGGCGCAGCGGGTCGCCGCGGCGGCGGGCGCGGGCTACGTCGTGCTCGACGAGGCGTGGGCCCTACTCTCGGACCCGCACGCACTGGCGTGGCTGCGCGGCTCGTGGAAGCTCGCGCGGTCCCGTGGCGTGAGCCACGTGCTCGTCCTGCACCGGTGGGGGGACGTCGCCGCGGTCGGTGACGAGGGCAGCGCGCAGCGCGAACGGGCGCGCGGGTTGCTGCGCGAGTGCGAGACCGCGTGGCTCTTTCGCCAGCCACCCGACGAGGCCAACGACGTGGCGGCGGCGCTCGCGCTGAGCGCAATCGAACGACGTACCCTGAGCGACCTTCGACGAGGCGAGGCACTGGTGCGCTACGGAGCCCACCGCTCGGTCGTGCGCGTGACCCCCGACGCCGCCGACCGCGAGATCATCGACACTGACGCCGCGATGCGCGTATGACGCACGGCCTACGGCTCGGACGTCGCGTCGTCGCTGGTTTCGCCCTCGGAGGGGCGGTGCGACTCGAGCGTCGTCACTCGCTGCTCGTCGTCGGGCCGACCCAGTCGGGCAAGACCTCCTCGCTCGTCATCCCCTCGATCCTGTCGTGGCCGGACGCACTGGTCGTCACCAGCGTGAAACGTGACGTGGTCGCCGCGACTCAGCCCTGGCGTTCGGCGCTCGGCGAGGTCCAGGTGCTGGACCCCGGTGCCCCCGACGGTCTCACCTGGGACCCCCTGGAGGGCGTCACGACGATGCGCGACGCACTGCGCGCCGCGCGCGACCTCACGTTGCGTTCCGCGGGTCACGGGGACACCGAGTTCTGGAACACCCTCGCGGTCAAGCTGCTCGGTGCGCTCTTCCTGCGGGCCCTCGAACGTGGCCAGACGATCGTGGACGTGGCGTTCGCACTGGAGTCACAGAACTTCGACGGGTGGGCCGACGATCCGACGAGCGTGGCCGCGCGCGTCGTCTCGGACTTCCTCGGTCACGAGCCCCGCACGATCGACGGGGTGATCACGACGGCCGAGACGATGCTCCTACCGTGGCGATTCGATCAGCCGCGCGCTCGAGTCCGCAGCGTGGTCGACGGCGCCCACACGCTGTACCTCTGCAGTCCGCGCGGCGAGCAGGCCCACTACCAGTCACTCTTCGCGGGGGCGCTGCGCGGCGTGCTCGACGAGCAACAGCGCCGCGCCGAGCGTGGCACCGCGCGGCCGCTACTCCTGGTACTCGACGAGGCCGCCGTGGTGGCGCCCCTCGATGAGCTCGATGAGTTGGCCGCGACCTTGGCCGGGCTGTCGGTGACGCTGATCACCGTCGTCCAGGACTTCGCCCAGTTAGTCGCGCGGTGGGGGCCGAGGGCCTCGACCATCGTCAACAACCACGCGACGCGGTTGGTGTTGGCGGGTCTCGCCGACCCCACGGCGGCGACCTACGTGCCCGAGGTCGCCCCACCAGTCAACTCGTCGCGTTCACCCACCGCCAAGGGGAGACCCGCGCCCTCGATGCGCGAACGTCCCCGCGGCACCGCCCTCGTCGTCGCGGGCAACCGTCGGCCGGTTACGGTCCGGATCCGTCCGTGGTGGCGCGACGGGCGACTGCGTGCGCGCGGCGTGCGGGTAGACGAGCGACGGACCAGGCGCGGGGCGCGATGATCGTATTGCCACGAGCTGGTAAGTACGATTCGCGAATGGCCATCGCGCGTGAACCGAACGAGGCGATCTTCGCCGTCGACGTCGGTGCGACCAATATCAAGTTCGCCGTGGTCGACGATGACGGCACGTTCCTCAACCCCGTTCGTCACCGGCCCACCCCCTACCCACTCGCACCGGGCAGGCTCGTCCGCCTGATCGCCAGCCGAGCGGGACGTAGCGGTTGCACCAGGGTCGGCGTCGGATTCCCGGGGGCGTTCCGTGACGGACGCGTGATCGCCCCGGGCAACCTCGCGCGACCGGGCGGGGTCGGGACCGAGGTCGATCCCGAACTGGACCGACAGTGGCGCGGCTTCGCGCTCCAGGACGCACTGCGCGCGGCGACCGGGCTCGACGTACGCGTCGTCAACGACGCGACGCTGGCGGCGCTGGGCGCGAGCACCGGCGAGGGCGTGGAGGTCGTCTTGACACTCGGGACGGGACTCGGGCTCGCTCTCGTAGTGGACGGCGTGCCGACGCCGGTGCGCGACGTCGGTGCCGAAGTGCGAGCCGACGGGCGGACCTACGACCAGTCGTTCGGCGAGTCGGCTCGATCCACCGATGAGTTGCGGTGGCGCGTTGACCTCGGGCGGGTCATCGAGGAGTTCGTGGCCGAGTTCAGACCCCGGGTCGTCCATCTGGCTGGGGGCAACGCACGCCGCGTCGATCCCACGTGGTTCGCGTCGGTCGACGTGCCCGTGACCATCGAGGGCAACGAGGCGCCGCTGCGGGGAGCGGCTCGACTGTTCTAAGCGTCGGCGAGGGCAATCGCGCTCGCGCTGAGCACGTGGGCCATCACCGGGACCGACGCGTCCTCGACGGCGAAATCCGGTCCGTGGTGCGAGCCGCTCGTGCCGTCAGCGAGGGCGCCCCCCACAAAGATGTAGCAACCGGGCACGCGATTCAAGAGCTCGGAGACATCGTCACTGGCCGGGGTCGGGGGCATCGCCACCACGTGCTCGTCACCGAGGATGAGTCGGGCGGTCGCCATCACCGTCTCGTAGACGGCGGGGTCGTTGACGACCGCCGGCGTGCCGCCCGTGAAGGACAACGCGCAATGCACGGCGAAGGCGCGCTCGACGTCGTCGAGGAGATTGCCCAGCCGAGCGGTGGCCTCGGCCAGTTGATCGCCCGTGAAGGTGCGCAGGCTACCGCGCAGCAACGCCGTGCGCGGCACGACGTTGTTCGCCGTGCCAGCCTGGATGATCCCGGCCGAGCAGGCGCAGTTGACGCCGTCGAGCGCGAGACCCTCCACGACCTCACCGAGCCGACTGGCGAGGTGACTGACGGCGAGTACCACGTTGCCCTCCGCACCGGCCATGGCGCCGTGCCCGCCACGACCTTGGAGATCGACGCGCCACGCTGTCGCCTCACTCATCGCGGTCCCGGCTCGCGAGCCAACGAAGCCCGTGGGGGCGAGGGACGTCACGTGCCCGCCGATGACCACGTCGACCGGGTGACGGGCGAGCACACCGCTGTCGATCATGGCGCGGGCCCCGCCGAGTCCCTCCTCGGCGGGTTGGAAGAGCAGGGTGTAGGAGCCGGGCAAGTCCGTGACGTGCGCGAGCACGTCGGCGACCCCGAGGAGGGCCGCGGTGTGGACGTCGTGGCCGCAGGCGTGCATCACGCCCTCGATGGTCGATCGGTAGGGGAGGTCACGTTCCTCGTGGACCGGCAAGGCGTCGATGTCGGCGCGAACGAGCACGCGACGGCCCGGACGAGCCCCCGTCAGGGTGGCGATGGCGCCGGTCTCAGTCGGGCTCGGGGCCACCGTCCAACCCAGCGCCACCAGACGGTCACGGATGACGGCAGTCGTGCGGTGCTCGGCGAAGGCGAGTTCGGGGTGCGCGTGCAGGTCGTGACGCAACTCGACCATGGCGGGTGTGGCGCGTTCGATCAGTGGTGCGAGGTTGGTTCGCTGGTCCATGTACGCATGGTAGGACCGGTTCGGCGACGGGCTAGGATGGGTGGCCAGTATTACTGCGGCTGTAGCTCAGCGGATTAGAGCATCGGTCTACGGAACCGAGGGTCGGGGGTTCGAATCCCTCCAGCCGCACCGAATCACCGGGTTGGCTCGTGGGCGTTCGCGCCGCGTGGCTTGGCCCCATGCCGTTCGAGACCCGACACGGTCGCGGGTCGCTAGACGTCTCGTGTGGTGACGAAGCGCCGAAGGGCGATCACCGACCAGATGAGCTCGACGACCCCGAAGGGCCACGCGCCCGAGAGGAAACCGTAGAGGCTCGATAGCAGACAGCCGACGGCGAATCCCATGATGAACCGTCGCCCCCGGTGCTCGAGGGCGTACATCACCATCATGAAGGTGACCGCGCACACGCCGTAGAGGGTGACGACGCTCATGTCGACTCGTGCTTCCTGATGGCGACGAACTCGCGCAGCGCGTAGTAGACGAGCACGAACCCGGCGATCGGGTCGGCCCACCACCACCCCAGCGCGGCGTTGAGCACGAGACCGGCGAGGACGGCGGTGGCGAGGATGCCGTCGACCAGGGTGACCTTGCCCTCGGTTTCGAGCACGACGTTGCCCAGGGCCCGACCCGTTCGCGCCTTGCCCCACGCGAGCGAGAACATGGCGATCGCCGTGAGCGCAGTCCAGGCGACGCCGACGACGCTGTGGCCGGCGTGATGTCGGACCGCGAGCACGACGGCCCCCTGGACGAGGAGGTAGAGCGCGAGCAGGGCGAAGGCGCCACCGATGAGGTGCAGGGCCCGACGCTGTCGTCGCTCGTCGACGCCGGTGAGTTCCCAGACGACCACGATCGACGCCCCGATCTCGATGAGCGAGTCCAGCCCGAATCCCGCGAGGGCGACCGAGCGCGCCGCGAGCGCCGACCAGGCGAGCACGACCAGGCCGACGACGTTCCAGGCGAGTGTCGCGTATTCGAGGCGGAGCCCCCGGCGCAGCATCGGTGAGTAAGTCGTCACGGGTGCGAGTATCGCAGGTGGCGGGTCGTCTCGACTTTGAACGGACGCCGAGGGTGCGGCCTTAGTATCATTATCTACGTGACTACGCAGATAGAGAGAGACCCGACAGACCGACAGGTCGACCTCGCCGCGGGCACGCTCAAGCTCCTGGCTGACCGGACTCGGCTGCGCATCATCTGGGCGTTGTTGCACGGTGAGCACTCGGTCAACGAACTCGCCGCGCACCTCGGCGTGAAACCGGCCGGCGTCTCGCAGCACCTCGCAAAACTGCGACTCTCGCGACTGGTCACCGTGCGCCGGGAGGGCAACCGCGTCTACTACGCCGTCGAGAGCCCCCACGTGCGAAAGCTCGCCGAGGAGGCCTTGTTCCATGGCGACCACCTCGTGGGTGGCCCATTGACCCACGGCGACGACATCGAGACGGTCGCGGACACCGCCGACGGGGTGGTTCGGCTCGGAGAGGGGGGTCGTGCACGGGGTCGGTGAGTGCCAGTCGGGCGAGCCGCTACCCCCGGCGCAGGTCGCGCGAGAGGTGCTCGACCGTGGCGACGCGCACCGGGCGATCGCCGTCTCGGCGATCGGACTGGGCGCCGCTGGCCTGATCGAGCTCGCGATCGCGGTGCTCGGCGGTTCTGTCGGGTTACTCAGTGACGCGCTGCACAATCTGGCCGATGTCAGCACCTCACTGGTCGTCTTCATCGGATTGCGGGTCTCGAGGCGACCGGCGTCCGACTCACACCCCTTTGGCTGGGAGCGCGCCGAGGACATCGCTGGGTTGGGTGTCGCCGTCGCGATCTGGGTGAGTGCGGCCCTCGCCGCCTACCTGAGTATCCACAAGCTCTTCATCCACGGCGCGACCACTCACGTCGGCTTCGGCATCGCCGCGGCCGCCGTCGGCGTACTGGGCAATCAGGTTGTCGCGCGATACAAACTGCGCGTTGGTCGGCGCATCCAGTCCGCGACGCTCGTGGCCGACGCGCAGCACTCCTGGCTGGACGCGCTGTCCTCGGCGGGCGCCATGATCGGGCTCATCGGCGTGGCGCTCGGCTGGCCGTGGGCCGACGCCATCGCCGGCCTGCTCGTGACGGGTTTCATCTGCCACGTCGGCTACCAGGTGACCAACGAACTGGTTCGACACCTGATGGACGCGGTCGAGCCCGGCGTGGTCGCGGCGGTGATCGCGGCGGCGACCACGGTCGAGGGCGTGGCGCACGCGCACGCCCGCGCACGGTGGACGGGTCGGACCCTCCTCGTCGAGGTCGAGGGATTCGTCGCCCCCGCCACGACGCTCGACGCCGCGCAGGCTACGGGTCGCGCGGTCGAGGCGGCGGTGCGCGCGGCGGTGCCCGAGGCCCGCGTCGTGCGCTGGACGCCCAAGCCATTCGACTGAGTGATGGCCCCGGGGAAGGGCACCGGCTGGTCGACGCGTCGCCCACGGACGCCTTCGTTCGCTCGCAAGGGGTGTTCGATACGATGGCCGAAAAGGTGGAGGGGTGCCGTCGGGCCGCGGCCGGGCAGAAACGGGAAGCGTATCGATGACTTCGAGTGTCGGCGACGAGTCGTTCATCGACTTCCTCGAACGACACCCCCTGACGTGGGAACGACTCTTGAACGTGCTGCCCGACGGCGTCGCGTTCGTCGACGAGACCGGGGTCATCCGTCACGCGAACGCCGTGTTCACCACCCTCACCGGTTACGACCTGCCTGACCTCGTCGGACGCTCGATCGAGGACATTGTGCCGCCGAGCGCGCGGGCGAGACACGTCGACCAGCGTCGCCGCTTCATCGAGGGCGGACGGGTGCGCACCATGGGTCGCCACCTCAACCTGGCACTTCTGCGCCGCGACGGGAGCGAGCTCGCGGTCGACATCGCGTTGGCGCCGATCGTGCTGGGCGGCCGTCCCTGGACGATCACACTGGTGCGTGACGACAGCGCCGAACGCACGGCCTCGCGCGCCCGCGACGAGATCGAGCAGCGGTTTCGTCTGGCCTTCGAGGAGAACATGGCGCCGATGGCCTTCACCGATCTCGACGATCGTTGCATTGCGGTCAACGACGCGTTCTGTGCGATGGTGGGGCGCAACCGCGAGCAACTGCTCGCCGGCGACTCGTCGGTGTTCACCCACCCCGAGGACCTCGGCATCACCGAATCGGTGCAGCAGCGCCTGCTCGCCGGGGACGTCGAGCGCGTTCGGTACATCAAGCGCTACGTCAAGCCCGACGGTCGGGTGATCGTGGTCGAGATCTCCAAATCGACGGCGCGTGACGAGCACGGCGGCATCTTGTATTTCGTCAACTCCGAGCGCGACATCACCGACGAGTTGGAGCTCGCCGACCAGCTCGCGCACCAGGCCCTGCACGATCCGCTGACCGGGCTGGCCAACCGGGCGCTGTTCGACGACCGGCTGACCCAGGCCTTCGAACGCGTCGACCGCTACGGCGGCTTCGGGGCGGTGTTGCTGATCGACCTCGACGACTTCAAGGGGATAAACGACACCCGCGGTCACGTCACGGGCGACGAGTTGCTCTCCGCGGTCGCGGGACGGATGCAAGCGGTGACCCGGTCCTCGGACACGCTCTGCCGTTTCGGTGGCGACGAGTTCCTCTACCTCGCCGAAGGGCTGTCGTCGGAAGAGGAGGCCCAGCAGGTCGCCGCGCGGCTCCTCGGCGTGTTCAACGAAGCCTTCGCCATGTCCGGGACGGTTGTCGAGCAGCGCGCGAGCATCGGCGTGGTGACCTTCGACGCGCGACGGGACGATCGCGAGACCCTGGTCCGCGACGCCGACGTAGCGCTCTACGAAGCCAAACGGGAGGGTAAGAACCGCTACGTGCTCTTCACCCCGACGATGCGTCATCGCGCGGCGAGCCACTTCGAGCTCGCCCGCGAGTTGCGGCACGCGCTCGCGGCCGATGAGCTCACCATGCACTACCAGCCCATCGTCGAGCTATCGAACATGTCGGTGGTCGGCTTCGAGGCGCTCATGCGCTGGCGCCACCCCGACCGAGGGCTCGTCTCGCCGTCGGTCTTCATCCCACTCGCCGAGGAGTCCGGGTTCATCATCGAACTCGGCGCCTTCGCGCTGCGCGAGGCCATCGCTACCGCGGCGAGCTGGGCGAGTGAGCGCCCCTATCTCACGGTCAACCTCTCGGCGCGTCAGTTCCACGACCCCGACCTCGTGGCGACCATCGAGCGTGAGCTCAAGTCGAGCGGCTTCGCACCCGACCGACTCGTCATCGAGGTCACCGAGAGCGCGACCCTGAGCGACGTGGCGGAGACGCTGGGTGTGATCGAGAGGCTGACGCACCTCGGGATCGGCATCGCCCTGGACGACTTCGGCACCGGGTACTCGTCGTTGCATTACCTCACCCTGGTCCATCCACGGATCATCAAGATCGACCAGTCGTTCGTCAGTCCCACGCACGATGACCCTCGGACCCGCACGTTGCTGGAGACCATCGTCACGCTCGGTCAGAAGCTCGACGTCGAGGTGATCGCCGAGGGTATCGAGACCGACGACCAGCTCGATCACCTCCGGCGCATCGGCTGTGACCTCGGTCAAGGTTTCCTGTTCTCACCCGCGGTGAGCGCCGCCGAGGTGTCGGCGATGGCCGAGCGCCGGTTCGGTCAGTGAGTCGCTACGGGGCGACCTCGACGCGATCGCGGCCACTCTCCTTGGCCCGGTACAGGGCTACGTCGGCTCGCGCGAGTAGCGATTCCTGGGACTCATTGAGTTGACGGTGTGCCACGCCGACGCTCACCGTGACGATCGGCAGGTCGGGCGACGACCGGGCGACGCGCTCGCGGATCCGCTCGGCGGCGTGCCGCGCGCTTGACGCGTCGACGTTGGAGAGCAGCACGAGGAACTCCTCACCGCCGAGTCGGAACGACGGGTCGCTGGGTCGCACGCTCTGGAGGATCGCGTGCGCGACTCGCTGGAGCAACAGGTCGCCGGCGGCGTGACCGAAGGTGTCGTTGACCACCTTGAAGTGGTCGATGTCCACCATCAGCGCGGCCATCTGCGGGTCGGGGTTCCGGTCGTCGAACGCCGCGAGTTGGTGGTAGCTGTCAAAGAGGGAGGCGCGGTTTCGCAACCCGGTGAGCGGGTCGTAGATCGCGCGCGTGTGCCAGTCCGAGAGCTCGAGGTCGGTGGTGCGACGCAGGATCTCGCGCTCGAGGCCGACTTCGACCAGGGCGATGATCTGGTTGAGCACGACGATGGTGGCGTCACTGGGCACCCGTCGTTCGCGAAAGCCCCAGACCATCGCCCCGTCGACGGTGCCCGTCGACGGTGACCGTAGGGCGAGGACAAGGCGGTGACCAGGCTCGATGACCTCGCCGGCGAGCACGCTCGCCACGTCCGCCGGCGGCTCGTCGCGATGCCCCGCGAAGTCGTCACCGCGTTCGAAGCGGAACAGGACGCCGCCGGTGCCGGCCCAGAGTTCGAAGTACTCTGCGCCGAGGGTCTTGACCGCGAGGCTCGCGAGGTAGGCGGCGACAGTCGAGAAGTCGTGCTCCTTGACCATCGTGTTGATCACGCCGTGGATGGTCCGGTTCGCGGCGAAGAGGAACGAGAGGCCGGGGTCGTCCGGGGTGAGCAGCAGCGCGCCGCAGTCGAGGTCGCCCAGAATCTCAAACGCGTCCTCGACGAAGGGCCCGGCGACGATGCGTCCGTGCTGGGGCGCGATCATCGTCGGGGTCACGGCCCGCACGGCGAGCAGCGCGTGGGCGAGGACGTCCCGACTCGCCACGGAGTACTCGTGGAATCGTTGGATCGCGTCGATGTCCGCGGTGTCGTCGACGAAGAGCGACGCACCGGATTCGAAACTCCCGAAGAGGTCCGAGCTGAAGAGGATCTTGGACCGCTCGTCGAAGGTGGCGAACGCGCCGGCGGAACGCAGGTAGGGCGTGAGCATGAACTGGAGGGTCCGGTCGTCCAGCTCCAGGCGGTGTCGTTCGTCGTCGATGCTGCGGTAGGGCAGGTCGTAGCCGGCACGTCGCAGCGCGCCGTGGGCGCGCCAGTGGGTGACAATCGAGGCCTCAGGGTGCAGGCCACGCGCGAGGAGGTGGGGTAGGGCCGCGACCTTGTCGACGTCCGGTTGGGAGCAGATGACCCAGCGGACATTTCGCAAGCCGACCACCGCGTTGATCTTGTCCGCGGTCTGCTCGGCACAGAGCGACGAGCCGGGGTCGATGACGACCGATCGGTCACCCTGTTCGATCAGGTAGGTGTTGCTCTGGAAGGTCCCGTCGGCCATCGCGGCCCCGACCCACCACGTACGGTCATCGAGTTCTATCCCTCGGTCGTATAACTGATCGCTCACGGTCCCTGGTCCCCCCGGCCGGTTCCTCAACCGGCATCCCGATGCATGACTAGCACCGACGGGCCACCTCGTGCAGACTCGGGTGGCGGTTTCTTCATCTCCTGACGCGCAACGACCTCATGGTTTGTCGAAGGGGCGTGGTCCAGATGGTTTGTCGAAGGGGCGTGGTCCAGCACCGCTGTATCGCGTGGTGTGCGAGTGACGACGCACGCCCCCCACGTCATTTCGTATGATTCAGCGCACCATCGAAGCCGAAAGGACCGGTCGATGCCCGGCTTCGCGCCAGCACCACGACGGATAGCCAGCGCGGGTGCCACGGTCATCGTGGCGGTGGTCGTGGTCGCGGTGGTGCTCGGTCTACGGTCCCCGACGCTGACCCAGCCGTCGGTGGTCGACGGACTGCCGCACTCGAGTCAGTCGTGGCTCGCCGCCCAGCGGATACAGACTCTGCCGGACGCCCGCTCCGAGGCCGCCGTGATCGTCTATCGACGCGAGGACGGTCGTCGGTTCAGCGTCGGTCAATTAGCGACGCTGCGCGCGATGAGCGCCCGACTGGTCGCCGCCGACGAGGCGGTGGCGCCGAGGAGCCGTTCTGGTTCCCTCGGTCCACTCGTGCTGAGCCCCGACGGGTCGGTCGCACTCGCGTCGGTCGCCGTCTCGACGGCGCCCAACCTCAACGTCGTCACTGAACGCATCCTCGCCATTCGCGCGGTCCTCTCCTCGAGCCTGCCACGAGGGATCCAGAGCGCGGTGACCGGCGCGCCGGCCTTCTCAGCTGACCTCGGACAGGTCTTCCACGGCGCCGATCACAAACTTCTGGTGACGACGGTGCTGGTGGTCGCGCTGTTGTTGATCGCCACGTACCGGTCGCCGTTGCTCTGGCTGGTGCCGCTGGCCGTGGTCGGTGCGGCCGATCAGCTCTCGTCACACGTCGCGGCGCTGCTCGCGCCCCACGTGGGTGTGCGCCTCGACGGCGCCGCGACCGGTATCGCGGACGTGCTCGTCTTCGGCGCCGGCACCGACTACGCACTGCTGCTCATCGCGCGATACCGCGAACAGCTGGGACAGGTGGAGGACCGCTTCGCGGCGATGCGCATCGCCTTGGCCAAGTCGAGTGGGTCGATCGTCGCCTCAGGCACGACGGTGACGATCAGCCTGGCCACCCTCTTCCTCGCCTCGATGGCGGGCACGCGCGCGCTCGGACTGGCCGGGGCGATCGGGATCGTCTCGGCGATGGCGATGGTGTACTTCGTGCTCCCGGCGGCGCTCACCCTCTGCGGGCGGCGCGTGTTCTGGCCGTTGGTGCCGCGCGCCGGGGACGCGACCCGCCACGATGGCCGGGTGTTCGCACGGATCGGCGGCGCCGTCGCGAAGCGCCCGGGCGCGGTGATCGCGGGAGCGCTCACACTGCTCGCACTCGCGTCAGTGGCCAATGTCGGCCTGCGCCAGGGGCTCTCGACCACACAACAGTTCACGGCGACCCCTGAATCGGTTGTCGGTCAGCGGATCCTCGCCTCGGCGTTCCCCGCGGGCAGCGCGGTGCCAGTCGTCATCGTCGTGTCGACGCGGAGCGTCGCGGCCGCCGAGGCGGTGGCGCGGGCGGTGCCCGGGGTGGCCTCGGTCCAGACGGCCGCGGCGAACGCCACCTGGACCGAACTCGACGCGACGAGTACCGCAGCGCCGGGATCCGCGGCGGCGTTTCGCGCGGTGACGTCGTTGCGTTCGGCACTCGCCACCGTGGCCGACGCACACGCCGTCGTCGGCGGCGAGTCAGCGACGACCCTCGACGCCGAGCGCGCCACGAATCGCGATACCTGGTTGCTCGTGCCGCTCGTCCTGCTCGTCGTCCTCACGGTATTAGTGGTGCTCCTGGGCTCGCTCGTCGCGCCATTACTCCTGCTCGCAACGGTGATCGCGTCCTTCGGCGCGGCTCTCGGCCTGGCGTGGCTCGTGTTCGTCCACCTCGACCACTACCCGGCGTTGGCCACCGGTGTGCCCTTCTACGCTTTCCTCTTCCTCGTCGCGCTCGGTGTCGACTACAACATCTTCCTGGTGTCGCGGGCCAAACAGGAGCGAGGCCCGCGCGGTGCGGCCCAGGGCATGCTCACGGCCCTCGCGTCCACGGGCGGGGTCATCACCTCGGCCGGTGTTCTGTTGGCCGCGGTGTTCGCGGTGCTCGGGGTTCTGCCGCTCATCGAGCTCACCCAGGTGGGGGTGATCGTCGGAATTGGGGTGCTGCTCGATACGTTGCTCGTGCGCACCGTGCTGGTCCCCGCCCTCGCCGTCGCGCTCGGCGAACGCTTTTGGTGGCCGTCGCGCCGAGGTATCGACGGCCACGTGAACGCTTAACGACGTACGGTACCGAGGTTCTCGGGACGTGATCGTGACCCGGTGCAGTAGAACTGAGGGGCGCCAACGACGCCGCCGGGAGGTAGTGATGACCGCGGGTACTGATGTTTCACTCGATGAGCTGGCTGAGGGCGCGTGCGAGGTCGTCACGACCATGCTCGCCGAAGCCGAGCGCCGCCGTCGGCGACCCGACCGTGCGGCCCGGCGCCGATTCGTCGGACTCTTCCGCGACCCCGCCGCGCTCGATGTGACGATCGCGCTCACCGACGAGGTCATGCGATTCACGTCGCGCGAGCCGGCGTTGCGAGTGTTGCGCTCGGCGGCCCGGCGAGCGAGCGCGCGCGGCCTCGGGCTCTGGAACGTGATCGGGCTACGGGCGTTGGCCGCGCTGGGGCCAATCGCGCCGGCGACGGTGATCCACCTGGTGCGCTGGCGGGTCCGCCGGTTGAGCGCCGGGTTGATCCTCGACGCGTCGCCGGACGCTCTCGGCCGGCACGTGACGGCGCGTCGCCGTGAGGGTCTGGGGGTCAACGTCAACGTCGTGGGCGAGGCGGTGCTTGGTGAGTCCGAAGCGTCCGAGCGGCTCGCGCGCGTGCTCGACGTGATCATCCGGCCCGACGTCACCTACGTCTCGGTGAAGGTCTCGTCGATCGTGAGTCAACTGACGACGATCGACCACGACGGGTCGCTCGCGCGCGTCGTCGAGCGTCTGACGGTGTTGTTCCGAACCGCGCGCGATCACGGCGTCTTCGTGAACCTGGACATGGAGGAGTACCGCGACCTGCGTCTCACCATCGACGCCTTCCGCGAGGTGCTCAGCGAGCCCGAGTTCGACCACCTGAGCGCGGGCGTCGTGCTCCAGGCGTACCTCCCCGACTCGCACGGCGCCTTCAGCGAGCTCGTCGACTGGGCGGTCGAGCGCTACGCCCGCACCGGCACCCCCATCAAGGTCCGACTGGTGAAAGGGGCCAACCTCGCCGTCGAACACGTCGAGGCCGAACTTCACGGTTGGCGGGCCGCGCCCTACGACACGAAGGCGGACGTCGACGCGAGCTACGCGCGGCTCATCGACGTGGCCCTGCGCCCGGCGAACGCGGCCGCGGTACGCATCGGCGTGGCGAGCCACAACCTGTTCCACGTCGCGTGGGCGATCGCGGTGGCCCGGGCACGCGGGGTCGAGGACCAGCTCGACATCGAGATGCTCGAAGGCATGGCCCCCGCCGAAGCCGCCGTGCTCGCGGCCGCCGGCCATCGGGTGCTGCTCTACGCTCCGGTGACCAACGAGGACGACTTCGCCGCGGCGGTCGCCTACCTCGTGCGCCGGCTCGACGAGAACACCGCGCCCGAGAACTATCTGCGCGCGGCGTTCACGATCGCCCGTGACCCCGCGGTCTACGCGGATCAGCAACGGCGCTTCCTCGCCTCGATCGCCGGTCGCCACCACCTCGACACCAGTCGCCGTCGCGAGGCGCTCGTCGACGAGTCGACCCGGTTCACCAACGTCGCCGACGGCGATCCGACGGATCGCCTCTTCGTGGCGGCGGTGCGCCGTGCGGCGAGTGAACTCGCCGGTGCCCGCGACACGATCGTCGGAGACGCGGCCGCCGTCGTGACCGGTGAACCCGAGGACTTCGAGCTCGGCGAGGACCCGAACACCGGCGAGTCGTGGTACCGCTACCACGTGGCGAGCACCGCGGGGGTCGACCAGGCCGTGGCGCGCGCCCGTGACGCCCAGCCCGGCTGGAGTGACCGCGGTGCCCTCGACCGGCGGCGCCTGTTCGAGGCCGCGGCGGCGTTGCTGGTGGACCGGCGGGCGGACCTGATCGCCGTGATGGGTCGTGACGGCGGCAAGACGGTCGCCGAGGCCGACCCCGAGGTGAGTGAGGGTATCGATTACCTGCGTTACTACGCGGG
>JAKBGV010000029.1 GCA_021837305.1 Actinomycetes bacterium | reverse complement strand
GCAGCTGGACCGAAGGCGAACGACGATCCGCAACCATGCCTATGGAAGAAACCGGCCGACGAGATCATCGCGAAGGTTCAGCGCAGGCGATCGAAACTCGCTCCCGTCAATTCACGGACGGACCACTAGAACGCGTTGTGAAGGGGGATACGCACGCGTGAGTGGTCCGGGGCCGGTCGGGGCCGGATCGACACGGGGTGTGCGACGAGCGCCTCCTCGCCGTGGCCGAAGACGCACTCGGGGTCCGGGTCGTCGAGCTCGAGTCCGGTGAAGAACTTCGCCGCGAGGCACCCACCGCGACAAGCGTCATAGGAGCCACAGGCCGAGCACGCGCCCGCACTCCCGGGTTCGCGCAACTCGCCGAACAACTCGCTGTGACGCCACACCGCGGCGAAACCGGCGTCGCGGATCGTGCCCGCGCGGAAGCGTTCGTGGATGACGAAGGGGCACGCGTAGACGTCGCCGACGGGGTCGACGAGACAGACCACCCGCCCCGCCCCGCAGAGGTTGAGTCCGTCGAGCGGGGTCCCGAGGGGCGAGAGATGGAAGAACGAATCGCCCGTCAGGACGTGCGGGTGCGCGATGAGCCAGTGGTAGAGCGTCTCGTTCTGGGCGCGCGTAGGGTGTAGGTCCGCCCACGAGTCGACCCCTCGTCCCGAGGGGCGCAACCGGGTGAGGCGCAGCTGGGCGCCGTAGTGAGCGGCGATCGCGGCGAAGTCGTCGAGTTGGGACACGTTCTCGCGCGTCACGACGACCGAGATCTTGAACTCGCCGAAGTCGGCGTCGGCGAGATGCTCCATGGCGCGCCGGGCCGCGGCGTAGCTGCCGGCCCCGCGCAGCCGGTCGTTGGTGGCCGCGTCGGCGCCGTCGAGGGACACCTGGACGTCGAGGTAGTCCATCGCCGCGAGTCGTCGCGCCGCGCTGGCGTCGATGCGCGTGCCGTTGGTCGAGAACTTGACGCCCACCCCCTGGGCGACCGCGTAGCCGATCAATTCGAAGAAGTCCCGTCGGATCATGGGCTCGCCCCCACCGACGTTGATGTAGAAGACCTGCATCGCGGCCACCTCGTCGATGAAGGTGCGGGCCTCGTCGGTCGTGAGCTCGCGCGGATCGCGCCGGCCCGAGGCCGAGAGACAGTGCGAGCACGACATGTTGCAGGCGTAGGTGAGCTCCCAGGTCAGGCAGATCGGCGCGTCGAGGCCCCGCTCGAACCGGCTACGCAGCGACGAGTCAGCGCCCACGGAGGATCTCTGACTCGGCGAGCGACGAAAGCGCGTTGGCGAACCGGTCGTGCTCGTCGGGCTCGACCATCGCACTCAGCGCGTCGTCCACGGTCTCGAAATCGTCAAGCCGGCGAAGCACGTCGGTGAGCAGTGGCGACTTCACGAAGACGAGACGTCGGGTCTCGTGGTGGTACGCGAGCGCACCGAAGGACTCCTCGCGCAGCGACACCTCGCCGCTGAGCGACCAGTGCCCACTGCGCGTGAAGGGCCGAGGATCGTCGGCCACGGGTTTAGTAGACGCCGCAGAGACCGTCGATGGACACCTCTTCGACGAGCAGGTCGTCGACCTCCTCGGTGTCCACGTCAGCGAATTCGATCACAGTCTCGGTCGGCACGGTTCCTCCTCGAACCTCCCCATTCTGTCGTCTCGACGCCCGGCTCGCTAGTGGTTCTGCGAGACTCGCCACGTGCCCGAGTTCCCCCCGGCCCCGCCACCACGAACCGCCTCGCTGCCCCCCGGCACGGTGCTCGATTTCGCCGACGCCACGTTCCCCTCGAGGACCCTGCTCGCGGGCGGTTCCCCCTGGCGCCTGGTGCGACTGGGCGAAGGGGCTCGCGCGACCATCGACCGGTGGCGCACCGGCGAACACCTCGCCGCGGCGCAGGGGGCCCTCGCTCGCACCCTCGTCGACGCGGGGCTCGCGCGACCTCGCTGGGCGCCCGATGAGAACCGCGACGCCATCGACGTCGTGGTGCCGGTTCGCGATGACGGCGACGCCCTGGGGCGACTACTCGCCGAGCTCGACGGCTTCGCGGTGACAGTCGTCGACGACGGGTCCGCCGACGCGGCCGCCGTCGACCGGTGCGCTCGGGACGCCGGTGCGCGTCTCGTGCGCCTCGAGCGCAACCTCGGGCCGGCCGGTGCGCGAAACGCCGGGGCCCGTGCGACGACGCGTCCCTGGCTCTGGTTCGTCGACGTCGACGTCGTGCTCGAGGACGCGGCCGCCCTCGGCGCTCGGCTCCTTTCAGCGGGGGCTGACCCTCGCGTCGGCGCGGTCGCCCCGCGCGTGCGCGGGGTCGGCACGAGATCGCGCGCCCGATTCGAGCGCGACCACGGACCCCTCGACCTCGGCCCCCAGGGCGGTCTCGTCGCCCCGGGGACGGCGCGCAGCTACGTGCCGAGCGCGTGTCTGCTCGTGCGCCGCGACGCCTTCGCCGCGGGCTTTGACGAGACTCTGCGCGTGGGCGAGGACGTGGACCTCGTCTGGCGACTCGTGGAAGCGGGCTGGCTCGTTCGCTACGACGCGGACCTCGTCGCGGGTCACCTCGCGCGTCCGACGTGGCGCGCCTGGTGGCGTCAGCGCGTCGCCTACGGGACGTCCGCGGCGTCCCTCGCGGTACGTCACGGCGACCGACTCGCCCCGGTCGTGCTCGACGAATCGATGGCGCCGGTACTCCTCGGAGTGCTCGCGCGACGCCTCGGGTTGGTCGGGGCGGGTGTGACGATCCTCGCACGACGGATTGACCGGCAGCTCCCGCGTGACGTCGAGCGACGCGCGACGCTCGTCACTCGTCTGGTCGCGCGCGCGACCCTGGGCAGTGCCGGGTCGTTCGCGCGCGCCCTCGTGCGCTCCTACGGTCCACTGCTCGCGGCCGCGGCGCTCGTGGCGAGACTGCGCCGACCCGTCGGGCTCGTGGTCGCCGTCGGCACCCTCTGGCGCGGGCGCGACCGCGGGGGGTTGAGCGCGCGCGACGTGCCCCTCGCGATGGCCGACGACCTCGCCTACGGCCTCGGCGTCTGGCTCGGCGCGTGGCGCCACCGCGACGCGACGGCGCTGACGCCGACGATTGTGGCGACGTCTCGTCCCTAGAAGCGCACCACGCCGCGCACGTTGCGTCCGGCGGCGAGGTCGTCGTAGCCGAGCTGCACCTCGTCGAGGGTGTACTCGCGCGTGATCAGCTCGTCGATCTTCAGTTGTCCGTCGTGGTGGAGTCGCAACAGGCGCGGGATCTGGTAGCGGGGGTTCACCGAGCCGAACACCGTTCCGCGCAACTCCTGGTTGTACATCGAGAACATGAAGAGGTTGAGGTCGATCGACTGCTGGTTGTAGGGCGCGATCGAGGTCGCGACGATGACGCCGCCCTTGGCGGTGATCGAACGGGCCTGCTCGACGAGCTCGCTGCTCAGGACCCCGGTCGTGATGATCACGCTGTCGCAGTTCCGTCCCATCGTGAGGTCGGGCAGGATCGTGAAGGCGGCGTCGAGGGTCGTCGCGCACCCGTGGGTCGCCCCGAGCGCGAGCGCGCGCTCGACCTTGCTCGGGTCGGTGTCGATGGCGACGACGGCTCGCGCACCGGCGTGCAGCGCTCCCTGGATCGCACCGGATCCGACCCCGCCGCAGCCGATCACGGCGACGACGTCGCCGGGCTTGACCTCGGCTCGGTTCGTCGCCGAGCCGAAGCCCGTCGATATCCCACACGAGATCAGCGCGGCCGCGCGCAGGTCGTACCAGGGCTCGATCTTCACGAGGGACGCCTCGTGGGCGACGACGTACTCGCTGAACGACCCCAGCTGGGTCATACGGTTGAGGTCGACGTCGCCGAGGTGGTGACGCCACGTGCCGTCACTGATCATCGGGCCGGCGAGGGTCGTCGCACCGAGGTCACAGAGGTACTGGCGCCCCGAGGCGCACGCCTCGCACGTGCCACAGGACGGGACGAAGGACACCGCCACGTGGTCGCCCGGCTGGAGGGTCGAGACCCCCTCGCCCACCGACTCGACGACCCCGGACCCCTCGTGGCCCCCGATGATCGGGAACATCGAGGGTCGACCGGAGATGAGTTCGAGCACGGCGGGGTCCTGGGCGATGTCGCCGGTGCGCAGGTGCTCATCGGAGTGGCACATGCCCGCGAAGGCCATCTTCACCTTCACCTCGTGCGCGTGGGGTTCGTCGATCGTGATCGTCTCGGTGCGCCACGGACCGTGGAGCTCACTGACGACGGCGGCCCTGACCTGCATACGTTCCCCCGGATTCCGGTGCCGAGGCGGCACCTGGGGTCATGATAGCGAGGCGCCCGCGACCGAGCATCGACGTTCCGTCGAGGCGCTCGCCCTACATCCGCTCGGGGGCGGCGATGCCGAGCGCCTCGAGCCCGAGCGCGAGGGTACGTGCCGCGAGGTCGCACATCGCCAGTCGTTCCACGCGCACGGCGCCCTCGGCGTTGAGCACCGGACAGGCCTCGTAGAAGGCCGTGAGCCGCTGGGCGAGGTCGAAGAGGTACGTGCAGAGCCGGTGAGGTGCGGCACCCTCGAGCACCGAGGCGACCGCGTCGGGCCAACCGAGCAGTGCGAGCGCGAGGGACCGCGAGGGGGTGTTCTCGAGCGCGAAGGTCGCGCCGCGAAGATCGACCTCCCCGGCCCGGCGCAGGATCGAGCGCAGCCGCGCGTGGGCGTACTGCAAGTACGGGCCGGTGTCACCCTCGAAGGCGAGCATCCGGTTGAGGTCGAACACGTAGTCGCGCTGTCGCTCGGTCGAGAGGTCGGCGTACTTGATCGCCGCGCGTGCGATTTGGGTGGCGAGCTCGCGACGCGCCGCGTCGTCGAGGTCGGTGCCTCGCGCGACCAGCGCCTCGTGGGCCCGCTCTATGGCCTCGTCGAGCAGCTCGACCAATTTGACGGTCTCGCCGCTTCGCGTCTTATACATCTTGCGATCGGGCCCGAGCACGCTGCCGAAGGCCACGTGCTCGCAACGCACGGTGTCGGGCAGCCACCCGGCGCGGCGCGCCACGGCGAAGACCATGGCGAGGTGTTGGGCCTGGGGGGCGCCCACCACGTAGAGCAACTCGTCAGCGTGCAGGTGCGCGACCCGGTCGCGCACCGCCGCGAGGTCGGTCGCGGCGTAGCCGAACCCCTCGTCACGCTTCTGGACGATGAGGGGCAGCGGTTCGCCGTCGCGATTGGTGAACCCCGGCGGGAAGACGCACCGCGCGCCGTCACTGTCCTCGAGCAGCCCCTGCACGTCGAGGTCCGAGACGACCCCCTCGAGGGCGTCGTTGTAGAACGACTCACCCACCACGTCCTGTGGTGTCAGGGTCACGTCGAGCTTGGCGTAGACCTGACTGAAGTAGGCGACCGACTGGTCCACGAGGATGCGCCAGAGCCGGCGGGTCTCGGGGTCGCCGCCCTGGAGCAGGACGACCCGGGCGCGGCTGCGGCGTTGGAACGCCTCACTCGCGTCGAAGGCGGACCGGGCACCCTGGTAGAAGGTGTTGAGGTCCCCAATGGACAACTCGGCGATCGCCCGGTCCTCGCCCAAGTCGAGCAGGTATTCGATGAGCATCCCGAAGGGGGTGCCCCAGTCGCCGACGTGGTTGCGCGCGATCACGTGGTTGCCCACGAGCCGTTCGGTGCGCGCCAGCGCGTCGCCGATCACCGTCGAACGCAGGTGACCGACGTGCATCTCTTTGGCCACGTTCGGGGCCGAGTAGTCGATCACGACGGTCTTGGGTGAGGCGACGAGAGCGAGCCCGAGTCGCTCGTCGGTGAGGAGTGCGGTCAACCGCGCGGCGAGGAACGCCGGATCGAGCGTGATGTTCAAGAAACCGGGCCCCGCCACCTCGATCGTCGCGACACCGTCGAGGTCGCCACTGGCGGCGATCTCGGCCGCGACCTCGCGCGGGGGCCGACCGAGGGACTTGGCGACCGCCATCACACCGTTCGCCTGGAAGTCCGCGCGATCGGAGGTCCGAAGCACGGGGTCGCTGCCCGCGAGCAGACGATTGAAGGATCGCGCGAGCCGCTCGACCAAGATCTCGTAGGTTGAGCCCATCGGACCAGTCTCCCACGCGCGGTCCCACGGCCGAAGACGGGACCTCGCCAGAGGGGGCAGAATGGGGGGATGACCTCACTCAACTCCTTCGGTTCCGCCAGCACGCTCACCGTCAACGGTCGAGCCCTCACGTACTACTCGTTGCGCGCCGAGTCGCTCGCGGGCTTCGGTGTCGACAAGCTCCCCTACTCGATCAAGGTCCTGCTCGAGAACCTGCTGCGCCACGAGGACGGTCACAAAGTGCGCGCCGCCGACATCGAGGCCCTGGCGCGCTGGGCGCAGACCCCGACCCGACACGGCGAGGCGGCCGGCGACGACGCCCGCGAGATCGCCTTCACCCCCGAGCGGGTCCTGATGCAGGACCTCACGGGCGTGCCGGCCGTGGTGGACCTGGCGAGCATGCGCGACGCGATCATCGCGCTCGGCGGCGACCCGGCGAAGATCAATCCCCTGGTGCCCGTCGAGATGGTGATCGACCACTCGGTTATCCTCGAGCGCACCGGCACGCCTTCGAGCTACGACGAGAACGTCGCGATCGAGTACGACCGCAACGTCGAGCGCTACACCTTCTTGAAGTGGGCCCAGAGCTCCTTTGACCGGTTCCGCGTCGTGCCCCCGGGGATGGGCATCTGTCACCAGGTGAACCTCGAGCACCTGGCCCGCGTGGTCTTCGAGCAAGACGGCGTCGCCTACCTCGACACCGTCGTGGGCACCGACAGCCACACCACAATGGTCAACGGCCTCGGGGTGCTCGGCTGGGGCGTGGGCGGCATCGAGGCCGAGGCCGGCATGCTCGGTCAGCCGACCTCGATGCTGATCCCCCCCGTGGTGGGTCTACGCCTCACGGGTGCGACCCGCGAGGGGGTCACGGCGACCGACGTGGTGCTCACGATCACCGAACTGCTGCGTCGCCACGGCGTCGTGGGCAAATTCGTTGAGGCCTACGGTCCCGGCGTCGCCGCGCTATCGCTCGAGACCCGCGCGACGATCGGCAACATGTCCCCCGAGTACGGCGCGACCTGCACGATCTTCCCCATCGACCAGGTCACCCTGGACTACCTCGCCTTCACCGGGCGCACCGCCGAACACCTCGCGCTCGTCGAGGCCTACGCGAAGGCCCAGGGTGTCTGGCACGACCACACCGTCGCCGAGCCCACGTACTCCGAGTACGCCGAGCTCGACCTGGCGAGCGTCGAGCCGAGTCTCGCCGGCCCGAAGCGCCCCCAGGACCGCGTCTCGCTGTCGGGTGCCCGCGGGGCGTTCCGCGACGCGCTCGGCCGCGAGCCGATCTCCGTCGAGGGCGCCGAGCACGCCGCGTCCCTGCGTGACGGCGCGGTCACCGTGGCCGCGATCACGTCGTGCACGAACACCTCGAACCCCGCCGTGCTGGTGGCCGCCGGGCTCGTCGCCCGCCGGGCCGTCGCCAAGGGCCTCACCGCCAAGCCCTGGGTGAAGACCTCGCTCGCGCCCGGCAGCCGGGTCGTCATGGACTACCTCGAGCGCGCCGACCTCGTCACCCCGCTCGACCAGCTCGGCTTCTACCTGGCCGGCTTCGGCTGCACGACCTGCATCGGCAACACCGGTCCCCTGCTGCCCGGCGTCTCGGACGCGGTGAACGCGCACGACCTCTCGGTGGTCTCGGTGCTCTCGGGCAACCGGAACTTCGAGGGCCGCATCCACCCCGACGTGAAGCAGAACTACCTCGCGAGCCCGCCGCTCGTCGTCGCCTACGCCATCGCCGGCACGATCGACATCGACCTGTCGAGCGAGCCCCTCGGCGTCGACCGCGACGGCCAGCCGGTCATGCTCGCCGACCTCTGGCCGACCGACGCGGAGGTGGCCGAGGCCGTGCGCGCCTCGCTCACCCCGGCGATGTTCCAGGAGCGCTACGCGAGCGCCTTCAGCGGCGACGAGCGTTGGCGGGCCGTGCCGACGACCAACGCCGTCACCTACGCCTGGGACGACGACTCGACGTACGTGAAGCTGCCCCCGTACTTCGCTGGTCTCACCCTCGAGCCGGGCGTCGTCACCGACGTCGTCGGCGCGCGCGTGCTCGCCAAGCTCGGCGACTCGGTCACGACCGACCACATCTCACCGGCGGGCAACATCCGTGCGAACGTCCCCGCGGGCCTCTACCTCACCGAGAAGGGCGTCGCGCCCCAGGACTTCAACAGCTACGGCACCCGCCGGGGCAACCACGAGGTCATGATGCGCGGCACCTTCGCCAACATCCGCCTGCGCAACCAACTGGCCCCGGGCACCGAGGGCGGCGTCACGGTGAAGTTCCCCGAGGGCGAGCAGACCTCGATCTTCGACGCGGCCGTCGCCTACGCGGCCGAGGGGACGCCACTCGTGATCCTCGGCGGCAAGGAGTACGGCAGCGGCTCCAGTCGTGACTGGGCCGCCAAGGGCACCAAGCTCCTCGGCGTGAAGGCGGTCCTGGTGGAGAGCTTCGAGCGGATCCACCGCTCCAACCTCGTCGGCATGGGCGTGCTCCCCTTGCAGTTCCTACCCGGTGAGAACGCGGCGACCCACGACCTCGACGGCACCGAGGTCTACGACGTGCTCGGACTCGACGCACTCAACCGCGGCGAGATGGTGCCACGCGTCACCGTGCGCGCGACGCGCACCTCGGGCGAGGTGGCCGAGTTCGCCGTGCGCCTTCGCATCGACACCCCGACCGAGGCCGAGTACTACCGCCACGGCGGTGTCTTGAACTTCGTGCTGCGCCAGCTCGCGGCCCAGTAGCCGATCGACGCCAACCCTGCACCGGCGTACCCGTACGCCGGTGCAGGTGTATGGTCCGTCCATGGGCGTCCCCTCCGACGAGCACTTCGAGGACGCGGCGGTCGAGGCGTTCCTGTCCCAGCCGGCACCGCACGCAGACGAGGACGAGGTCGCAACGACCGACGAACTCCGTCGACCGACTCGAACGTCGTGGCGACGACGCCTCACCCACTTCCTCTTCGAGAAGAAGGCGAGCCAGTACTCCTCGATCGCCCCGCGACTGCCCGATGGACGGCGCACGAAGCCCTTCTTCTTCAACGGCAACGGCCGTGGGCGCTAGCGTTCGCACCTACCCCCGCCACGACGGCGCCGACGAGGGGCTCGTGCTTCGCGCGAGGAGTCGATTGCGCGAGCGGACATGGAAGATCGCGGCCCTCGGCGTACTCGTTGGCCCCTTCGCCGCACTCACCCAGGCGGGACCCGACGCCGCCGGCGTCACCGATCTTCACCGCGCACTCGCGTCGATGCTCGCCGTCGCGGCGCTGGTGCTCGCGAGTGAGGCGGCATCGACCCTCTACTACCTGCACGACCGCCGACGCCCGCGCCGGCGGTCGTGACGACGGGACCGGTGCTGGGATTGCGGTCGAAGACGAAACGCTGATCTCTCGAGTCACAGCGTCCGCTCGGGCGACGTCGGGAGCGGTGAAACGCGATCCCGCGGCCAAGCCCCCGACCTCACCCCCAGCCGAGACTCCCCCGGCTTCGTGGCCGCGCTGGCGGGCACCGTCAGCGCGAACATGGGTGGCTCGTGCGAGCTCGCCGCCCGAAGAGGACGGGGCGCTAACTACCGGCGCTGCGGGACCCCTCGTCGAGCGACGCGGCGTCGGCGGCGTCATTCGATCCGGCGAGGCTCGCGCGAAGCAGGTTCAACCCGACGAGCAAGAGCACCACGACGCCGACCCCCACGCCCACCGAAATCAACGTGTTCGAGAAGTCGCGCTCGCTCAATCGACCGCCGATCGTGAGGTGTGCCGAGGCGCTCAGGATGTCCCGCACACCCGCGAGCACGCCGATCTCGAGGAAGGGACGCACCGGGAACGAGGCGGAGCGTAGCCGCCCAAAGACCGTGTGGGCGATGTCAAGCAAGATGACCACCACGAGGATGCCGTCGATCGCGTTGATCACGACGCCGGCGAACGACCCTTGGTGGCGCAGGAACTCCACGACAGTGCGCACGAGTACCACACCGGCCACGAGCAGCAGGCTCGCCACGATCGCGTACTCGACGGCGACGATGGCCCAGCGCAGGCACCGGTCAGGCAGTGTCTCCTCGGCGTCGGGGAAGGTGCGCATCACAGCGACCCTAGTTGCCGCGCGGGCGTCCTCGCTAGGCCCAGCGCTCGAGGACGTCACTGGACGGCACCACCGCCGCGAAGGTGCCGTCCAGCGCCGCGAGGAAGGCCGCGTGAACGAGGTCGGCCGCGACGTGCACGCCGTTGAAGGTCTGGTCCCTCGTCGCACAGGCGTCGGCGACGACCACGCAGTCCAAGCCTCGCTCGTTGGCCGCGCGGGTCGTCGAGTCGACGCACATGTGGGTCATCATCCCCGCGATCACCACCTCGGTCGCCCCGATGGCCTCGAGGTGGTCCGCGAGGGTCGTGTCGACAAAGGCGTTGGGCCGGTGTTTCTCGATCACCGTCTCACCCGGGGCCGGCTCGACCGCGTGGTGGATCAGCGCGCCCTCGGTGTCGGGCAGGAAGAAGGTCGCGCCGGGTCGGTCCGAGACGTGTCGCACGTGCACCACCGGAATCCCGATCGCGCGAGCGCGCGCGACGAGTGCCGCGGCTCGGTCAGCCGCCGCCTCGGGTCCGGTCAGTGCCATGCGCCCACCGGGGAAGTAGTCGTTCTGGATATCGATGAGCAGGAGCGCTGTGGTCACCAGCTCACGCTAGCGGCGCCTCGCTCGTCCTACTTGCCCATCGCGTGCGTCGCGGCCGCGTCGACGCTGTCGAAGTGCTTGAGGCCACGGACCCGACGGTCGACGGCGTTCGCCAGTTGCCGGCGCACGGTGTCGTTCGCGCGTGCGACGAGCACGTCGAGGTCCTCGGCGTCGAGGTCGGTGACGATCTCGGTGAGCGCCAGCAAGCCGGTGTAGCCCACGTCGGACATGGCGACCGCGTCCAGCACGACGTGCTTGGTCGACGGATTCTTCGCCAGTAGCTCGTGGAACTCGCGACGAAATACACCCGAGTTGGCGAAGTACAGCGCCTCGTCGAAGAACACGACGAGCACGTGGTCCACGTGCTCGACGTCGTGGCGACCGATCGGCTCCCAGCTCGTGGTGCCCCGACGACGCCCGAGCTCCACCATGTGCGGACGGGCCGAGCGCCAGGTTCGCATGACGATGGCGAGTCCCACCGCAACGGCGATGCCGAGTTCCACCCCGAGGACGATCACCCCGGGGCCCGAGACGAACGCCACCACGAACTCGGCGTGACTCGCGCGCCAGATCGCGCGGAACTGGTCGACCTTGATGAGCCGACCCGCGATGAAGAAGAGCACACCCGCGAGCACGGCCATCGGGATCTGATGGGCGTAGGCGGCGAGCGGTGACAGCACGAGCGCGACGAGCGCGGCGACCACGCCGGGCAGTCTCGTACGCCCACCGGCGAGCCGAGTCACCGTGGTGCGCGCCGGGCTCGCGTCGACGGGGAAGGTCCCGAGCAGCCCCGCCGCGATGTTGGCGATGCCACGCCGACGAAATCGCGACTGAGGTCCTCGGCGACGCCGATCTCGTCGGCCGAGACCCGCGAGGTCATCGCGCTCTGGGAGATCACGACGATCGCGAGGGTGATCGAGGTCCCGATCACGACCCCCACTGGCGGACCGAGAGCCACCGCAGTCGCCACGAGGGCACGCCGACGATCACCGTGCCGAGCCCGAGGACCCCGTGGTGGTTGAGTGACAGCACCGCGGTCAAGGTGGTCGCCACCGCCACCGCGAGCAGTGCCGTCAGCCAACGGGGGTTGATCCGCTCACCGATCACGATCAAGGCGACCGTACCGAACGCCAGCGCGAGCGGCCAACCCTGGACGGCGCAGTTCGCGCGCGACCGCGTGCAGGCGCGCTCCGACCGACTCACCGCCGCCGAGTAGGCCGAGCGCCGTGGGCAGTTGGTGCACGATGATGATGACCCCGATACCCGCCATGAAGCCCGTGATGATCGGCGCCGAGAGGAAATCCGCCATCCACCCGAGGCGCAGCAGTCCCACGCCCGCGACGAGCAGACCGGTCACGACCGCCGTCGCCGCGACGAGGGTGAGGTACTGCGTCGAACCGGTGACCGCGAGGTGCGCCAACGCCACGGCGAAGAGCGGCGCGATGGTGGAGTCGGCGCCCACCGAGACGATGGGATTCGAGCCAACGGGCGTGAAGGCGAGCGTCGCGGCGATGAAGCGATCATCGTGAGGAAGGCGGGCACGCCGGCGAGTTGTGAGGTCGCGAGTTGTTCAGGGATCGCGATGGCGAGCAACGTGATTCCCGCGAGCACTTCGCGCGGCGCGCTGGCGCGGGTGACCCCGTGGAACGGGTCCGCTAGCCCGTGCGTGACGACGCGCCGCGCAACCGGAGTGCGCGGCGCGGGGTGACGATCGGGTCGATGACCCATGACCTCACCCTAGGCCCGGTGCCCGACCGGGGTCGGACACCGGGCCGGGACTCGGTCAGTCGTTCGGTGTGATGCTCACCATGGTGAACGTGTTGTTCACCATCGTGGCCGTCACGGAGACGTGCATGCCGACGACGAACGTCGAGAGGAAGTCCGCCGTGTCGAGTGCGGCGGGGACGTCGATTGACACCGACGTGGCGCCGTCACTGGGCAGCAGCGACAGTGACCCGGCGACACCGACGGTGCCGACGACACCGGACACGGTCCCGTCGAGGTGCACGATGCCGGACTGGCCACCCTGGTCACCCTCGGACTGCTGGACTCGCACACTCACCAACGTGAGCTGGCCGCTCGAGTCGAAGGTGCCCGTCGCGTGCACCCTCGCGCCCGAAGCGATGCCCGAGACGTCGACGCCGGATGGGACCACGAAGGTCACGGGCGTGACACCGTCACCGGGCTGGACGACCAGCGAGCCCGTAGCGGTCGCGCTTGACGGCACGACCGTCAGGACCAGGCCCTCGGTCTGGGTCGTCATCGAGCCGTTGCCCTCGCCTTCGGACTGCTGGACGCGAACCGAGACCGCGGTCAGGGTCGTTCCCGACTCCGTTGCCGTGACGTGGACGCGCGAACCGACCTGGAGACCGGTAACCGCCACCGTGCTCGGAACCGCGAAGGTCATGGCGGCCACGCCGTCACCGGGCTGGACGATGAGGCTTCCCGCGACGGTCGCACTGGTCGCGGGGGTGTAGGCCATGACGAGACCCTCGGCCTGGATGTACCCAGCGCCGTTCTGGTCCGTTGACACACCGTCGTTGGTCTGGTTCGCAGCGATGCTGTCGTCGGTGATCGTGACGAGCGTGAAGACGCCGCCCGCGTAGGACGTGAGCAACTCCACCTGGTCACCACTCGTGATCGTCGGGGGAATCGTGATCGACGAGGGGATCGTCACCGTGGTCGCAGCACCATCTTCGACGTTGATCGTGAGCGAGGTCGACGAGATGTTGGCCAGCGTCCCCTCGAGGCCGATGAAGCCGCTCTGACCGGTCTCGGTGATCGAGGTCGCATCGAGGCCCGTGCGCGTGATGATCACGCCGACTTTGACGTCAGCGCCGACGCCGAGGGTCGAGTCCGACACGTGGCTCTGACGGCCCTGCTTCGCAATCGTCGCGACCGCGCTACCGCGGTCGACCGCCAACGTGCTGCCGCCGGCCGAGAGGACGAGCTGGGTGGCCGCGGCGCTCACGACCGTGCCGTGAACCACCGTGCGATTGGTGCGTCCGTGCGCGTGCGTGGACAGCGCCTTGAACGTGCCGTCGGCCAGTCGCGACGCGCGCACCGTCATCCGAGTGCCGAGCGCGACCTTCGCCACGGCGCCCGCCGTGCGAAAGCGAACGGTGTCCATCGCGTTAACCGTCGCGAGGACGAGCGTGTGCCGGGCGGCATTGATCTCGACCACGGTGCCTCGCACCGAGGTCGCCGTCGTCGATCGACTAGCGCTCGCGGCGAGTGGCGCCAGAGGAATCGTCAGGGCGAGAGCGGCCGCCAGGCTCGCCGCTCGGGCCACTGGCTTGTGGTACTTGGTTGCCATAGTCGGTTCTCCATTCGAATCTGCGCCAGTTGGCGACAGTGGAATGGTAGGGAGGCAATCTCAAGCACTCCCGTGAGAACCCTGAGAGTTCCGTGTGAATGGCTAGGCGGTCGTAATAACTTTGAAACTCTCAGCCAGTCGCTTCTTGCCGAGCCCGAAGCGCTTGGCCGTGGTGCGAGCCCACTGGCGCACCATCACCTCCAAGTCGTCACGGTCACCAACTTGGGAGACGTGTCGCCGCAGCGCGGCGATCTTGCGTGCGAAGGTCTTAGTGATGTCCACGGTCAACGTCGGGTCGACCGAACTCGCGAGCCAGACCGTGGTGACGGCGTGGGGCTCGAGGCCCTCGGCGAGCAGTTCGGGGAAGGCGTGGGGATTACGGGCGTCGGGGTAGACCGCGCGGAGCGTGGCCTCGCCGGCGGCGAGGTGGTCGGGGTGCGAGGCGAAGATCCGCTCGTAGTTGCGCTCGGGACTCTGGCAGATCACCAGGTCCGGCCGCGTCTGACGGATCACCCGCGCGATGGCCTTGCGCAGTTCGAGGGTCACCTCGACCCGCCCGTCGCCGAAACGCAAGAACGTGAGGTCACTCACCCCGAGCTCCTGGGCGGCGGCGCGCTGCTCCGCCTCACGAGTCACGGCGCGCTCCTCGGGCGTCGAGCGCGACGAGTCGCCGCCGGCGTCACCGGAGGTGACCAGACAGTAGGAGACGTCCACGCCGTCACGGGTGAGCCGCGCGACGGTGCCGCCCGATCCGAAGTCGACGTCGTCGGGATGGGCCATCACGACGAGCGCGCGCTTGATCCGGGGATTCTTCTTGTAGCGGACAATACTCGACTTCACAGGACGGATTCCTCCATCGTCGGCTCCCACGCGGCCAGGTCGGTGAGGTGGGGATTGTTCGAGAACACTTCGACGATCGGTCGCTTCAGGGCCAGGCGGCGCATGATCACCTGGGCCTCGATGATCTGGTTCCAGAGCAGCAGGGACACGACGACGCCCGTTGAACCGGCGCGGGCGGTGCGCCCGGAGCGGTGCAGGTAGGCCTTGTGGTCCTCTGGCGGGTCGTAGTGCATCACGCAGTCCACGGCGTCGATGTGCAGGCCGCGCGCGGCCACGTCGGTGGCGACGAGCACCGGGAGCTTGTCCGCACTGAAGTCCGCGAGCGCCTTCTCCCGTTGACTCTGTCGGAGGTCGCCGTGGATTGCGGCTGCGCGAACGCCCTCCTTCTCCAGCTGCTCGACCAGGCGGTCGGCGCCACGCTTGGTCCGACAGAAGATGATCGTCTTGTCAAAGGATCGGCAGATGGTCGCGGCGACCTTGATGCGGTCCATCTGGTGCACGTTCAAGAAGTGGTGGGCCATCTGGGCCACCGTCTGGGTGTCGCTCGCGACCTCGTGGAACACCGGGTCGGTCAAGTAGCGCTTGACGAGTCGGTCAATGGCGCCGTCGAGGGTCGCTGAGAACAGGAGGGTCTGGTGGGGACGCGTGGCGATACGTCGCAACACCCACTCGACCTGGGGCATGAAGCCCATGTCGGCCATCCGGTCGGCCTCGTCGAGCACGAGCACGTCGAGTCCCTCGACCTTCACCTCGCCGCGGTCGCCGAGGTCGATGAGTCGACCCGGCGTGGCGATGATCACGTCACTGCCCTTGCGCAGGTTCTTCACCTGTCGCTCGATGTCCGCACCGCCGTAGACGGCGGTGACGGCGAGTCCGAGGGCGGCGCCGAGCGGCTCGAGGACCTCGTGGACCTGCACGGCGAGCTCACGGGTAGGCAGCAGGACGAGTCCGCGGGGTCGCGCCGGACCCGA
>JAKBGV010000028.1 GCA_021837305.1 Actinomycetes bacterium | reverse complement strand
ATCGCGAGACCGGCCCCGAGCTCTTGGAGACCGGCGACGTGGCCGGCGATGAAGCCGGCGAGCGCCGCGACCATGATCACCGCGGCGCTCGTGACCACGCCGCCGGTGGTGGCGAGGCCCTCGACGATCGCCGCGCGGTTCGCGAAGCCGAGGTCGTGGGCCTCACGGATCCGCGCGAGGATGAAGACCTCGTAGTCCATCGAGAGCCCGAAGAGCACCGCGAAGATGAAGACTGGCACCCAGCCCTCGACCTGGGACACGCGGTAGGTCCCGAACAGGTCGGCCCCGAGACCGAGGCGGAAGAGCCACACGAGCACGCCGTAGGCGACGGCCACCGAGACGAGGTCGAGGCAAATGGCGATCAGCGCCGCGAGGAGCGATCGAACGGCCCGCGCGAGGGCGAGGAAGGCGAGGAGCAGCGCCGCGAGCACGAGCCAAGGGAAGACGCCGTAGATGGCGGTGAGGAAGTCGACGCCCTGAGCCGGTGCGCCACCGACGACGAGGGACGTGCCCCGGGGGAACCGCGCCGTGGCCGCGGCCGCGCGCACGACGTGCACGAGCCGCTGGGTGACCGGGCTGCCGAGCTCACCTTGACTCACGACGAGGATGCGCGCGTAGCGGTCGGTGTGGTCGACGAAGGGCCACGTCGAGTCGGCGGCCACCACCTCGACCCCCGGGGTGCGCAATAGCGTCGTCTCGAGCGCCACCCGCGCGGCGACCTCGTTAGGGGCACTCGCGCCGTGGGCCCGTCCGGTGTTGATGAGCACCTCGAGGGGGGTGAGGATGCCGGGTCCGACGGTGCGATCGACGAGGGCGATCGCCCGAGCCGAGGGCATCGAGGGGGGAATCGCGGTGAGCGAGCCTGGGGTCAGGCTGAGCCCGGCGCTCGCTCCGGCGATGACCCCGAGCCCGAGCAGCGCGCTCGCGAGCACGGTGCGAGGGTGCGCGACGACGCTGCGCGCCAGTCGGGCGAACACGCCGCTGCTTGGATCGCGCGGCTCGAGGAGCCCCCGGGGTCCGTGGGTGGCGACGCCGCGGCGGCCGACGACGCTGAGTAGCGCCGGCTGGAGCGTGAGCGCCGCGACGAGCGCGACCAGTGGCACGACGAGGCCCGCCGCACCGAGTGAGCGCACGAGGGGGACCGGCACCAGGAGCATCGTCGCGAGCCCAATCGCGACTACTGCGCCCGAGAGCACGACGGTCCGCCCGGCGCTACCCATCGTGGCGAGGATCGCATCGGCGTCGCTGCCGCGCGCGAGCTCGGCGCGGAAGCGGTGCACCATCAAGAGTGAGTAGTCGATCGCGAGGCCGAGCCCGATCAGGGCCACCACGTTGGGGACGTAGAGCACCATCAAGAGATGGCCGGCGAGCAAGTCGACGACCCCGAGCGCGACGGCGGTGGTGGCGCCGGCGACGAGGAAGGGGAGCAGCACCGCGAGGCTGAAGCCGAGCACACCGACGAGCAACACCAGGGCGGCACCGAGCGCGAGCAGCTCACCGCGCGCGAGGTCACCGCGCAAGATGGGTGTGACGTCGGCTTGCAGGGCGGCCGGACCGGTGACGAGGGCCGTGGGTAGGTCAGCCTGTACGAGTGCGGCGCGCAGACTCGCCACGGCGGTCGTCGCCTGGTTGAGTGAGTCGCGCGACTCGAGGTCCGTGAGCAGCAGCCCGCCGAGGGCCTGCTCTTCGACGACGTGCAGTGACGGCACGCGCGCGATCGCCCGAGCCAGGCGGGCCTCGGCGACGCGGTCGGCGTGCGAGGTGGGCAGGTGGGGCACGACGACGGTGATGGCGCCCTCGATGTTCTCACCGAACCGGTGGATCAGGATGGCGTCGGCCTTCGCCGACGGTGAGCCCGGTACCGCGAGTGAGGTCGTCAGGCGCTGGCCCAGCTGGTGGTAGCCGACGAGGCCGGCGAGTGCCCCGATCAACCAGAGGGCGAGAACGAGGTAACGCCAACGGACAACCACACGGGTCCATCGGGCGAGCACGCTAGAAGGGTAGCAACGAGGGCCGACCGACTGAACGTGGACACAGTTAGTCGATGATCCCGTTCGTGGATGTTGGGTGCGTGGCAATTATGATTGCGCGCGTCATCGCGGTTATTGACTCGATGTGTCGTGTTGTTCGTCACCGTACGGGGGAATCCAATGTTTCTAGGTCGAAGGGTCGTCGTCGCGGCGCTCATGGTGCTCGCGCCGATGGTGATGGTGGTCGAGCCCGCACTGGCGGGATCTGGTGGTCCCATCCCCCCGACGCCGGTGCCGGGCACGGCGTACGTCGTCGACGGTGAGACGCACACCCTCTGGGCCATCCCTCCGGGCGGCGGCGAGCGTGTGGCCGTGGCCGACATCTCCTCGCCGGCAATCAACGACCCGAACTGCAGCGACAACTATCAGTGGGGCGCGGCCGTGCTCGGTGCCTACGTGTACTGGCCCGATAACAACTGCGGCGGCATCTTCCGGACCTCGGTCGTCACGGGTCAGACGACTGAGGTCATGGCGGCCGGATACGACGGCGCATACACTTACGGCTACATCACGGCCGACCCGTTCGGGAACCTGTGGGCCACGGCGGAAAATTCGATGCTCGTCGAGATCCCGTCGACCGGCGGTTCGCCGATCGTCTATGACACGACGGGCCTTACCTTCGGTTCGGGGTCGGGCATCGCGTGGGCCCAGGGGTACCTCTACGTTGAGGGCAATACGATCCAGCGTTTCGCCGACGGTCCGTCGACGACCCAGTCGGCGACCATCCAGTTGACTAGTTACGCCACGTTGCCGAGCCCGCCGCAAGACGCCTGGTCCTACCACGGCTTCACGGCCGACGCCGCCGGGAACCTGTACCTGTCCGACTACAAACAGATCTACGTCGTCAGTGCCGCGACCCAGTCGATCACACTCCTCCCCCAGTCGTGCACGAACTCTGGCATCGAGAACCTGACATTCTGGTCCGGAAATCTCTACTTCTCGTCTTGGGATCCGGGCTACGTGTGCGAGTTCTCGAGCAACTTCGCCTCGGCGTCGGTCTACTCAACGACGGCCGATCCAACGCTTGACCACTACTACAGTTCGTCGTCGGGTTGGAACAGCCCACAGTTCAACCCCGAGGGATTCGGGTTCTACACTTCGTCCGGGGCGACGATGAGGCCGCTGAATCTCTCCGTCACCCAAACGGGAACGACCGTGACGGCTACGTGGTCGAACACCGGCGCCTTCACGTGCACCCTGCTGTACGGCTTCATGACGCCTTCCACGTTCACCACCCACGTCAACGCCACGACCTGTTCCTTCACCAACGTGAGCGCCACAACTCCGTGGGGCATTCGGGTGTCAGCCCTCGGCGGAGGTTCGGCGACTGGGTTCGGCGTGCTGACCCGAACGACGATCACCTGCGTGCGAGACGGGCGCATCCGCCACGTCACGGGGGTGGATCCGCGCTGTCCGTCCGGTTGGCGCCAGCGCTAACCATCGTCACGAGTGGCCGGGCTCGACACCTGACTCGGTGCGGCGCTCGTGGTGGTACGCGGTACTGCGTCGTGGGCTGTCGGTAGGCGCGTTCGACGTAATGACTTGCGCAGCGCGTGAACACGACGCCACCCAGCGCTGACGTATTCGGGCGATGGGGCGGCTGCGTCGTCGCTGGACGTGCGAGCGGGTACTCGGTCCCGTCGCGAGCGTGGACCCACCACCCCTGTTGAGCGAGGTCCCGCGCGACCGTCGTGATTGCGCGGGACTCATCGATGTCTCCCCAACTGTCTCAGCCGATTGGGCTCAACGTGTCACGTCCGCGGCGGCGACGCGCTTATTCGCGGCCCGCAGCCCGCGGTCGGAATTGAACGGTTTCGCGGGGCGACTACCGGTGTCGCCAGGACGACCGGTCAGACCTTGCCGCCGCGGCGACTCTCGGCGACACCGCCGAAGAGCGCCCAGATGACGAGCGCGAGGCCGGGCACCAGCAGCCAGATCCCAAAGACGAGGGCGAGCACGGTGAAGAACGAGCCCATGCCGAGGGTGAAGGGCCAGATGGAGGTGCCGGGGAAGGCGCCGACGACGCCGGCGCCCTGGGCCTGGGTCGCGTTCGGGTCGTCCTCGGGGCGGGGCTTCATGCGCCGGCTCCACCAGTAGTAGTAGGCGCCGGGCAGGAAGCCGAGCAACATGCCAGCGAACATCATCACGCTGCCGGCGTTCTCGTGTCCCCAGTTCCAGTAGACGGCGACCATCAGCCCGAAGAACAGGCCCAGGCTGAGCAGGATCTTGGCCTCGACCTTCATCGAACGGGCTCCGTTTCAGCCGTGACGGGGGCCGGTGCGTGAGGAATCGCACGGTGCTCGGGGTGGTTGTAGTCCCACGTCGGGCGCTCGGAGCGGATGGCCGGCAGGCGGTAGAAGTTGTGGTGGGGCGGGGGTGAGGTCGTGAACCACTCGAGGGTCTGGCCGTCCCAGGGGTTGTCACCGGCCGGGTGCTTCTTCCAGCTCACGACGACGTTCACGACGAAGAGGATCGTCGAGATCCCGATCAACACGGCGCCCACCGTCGAGACGTCGTTGAGGAACTTCCACTGCGGGTCGTGGGGGTAGATCGCCATGCGCCGCGGCATGCCACGCAGGCCGAGTAGGTAGAGCGGCAGGGTGAAGACCTGGGTGCCGATGAAGAGGAACCAGAACTGGATCTTGCCGATGCGCTCGTCGAGCAGGTAGCCCGTGAACTTCGGGCCCCAGTAGTAGAGCCCGGCCATGCCCGCCAGTACGAGGGCCATCACCACCGAGTGGAAGTGGGCGACGACGAAGTAGGTGTCGTGGGTGAAGAAGTCGAGCGGGGGGCTCGCGAGGTAGATCCCGGTCAGTCCGCCGATCAAGAAGGTGATGACGAAGCCGATGGCCATCAACATGGCCGCCGAGAACCAGACCTCCCCTCGCCACATCGTGCCGATCCAGTTGAAGATCTTGATGCCGGTCGGCACCGCAATCAAGAGACTCATGATCGAGAAGAAGGGCAGCAGGACGACGCCGGTGGTGAACATGTGGTGGGCCCACACACCGAGCGAGAGCGCGGCGATCGAGAGCGTGGCGAAGATCATGCCCTTGTAGCCGAAGACGGGCTTGCGCGAGAAGACCGCGAGGATCTCGGTCACCATGCCAAAGAACGGCAGGGCGAGGATGTAGACCTCGGGGTGACCCCAGAACCAGAAGATGTGTTGCCAGAGCACCGGCACGCCCCCGCCGGCCACCGAGAAGATGTGCGTGCCGAAGTGCCGGTCGGCGTAGAGCATGATGAGCCCGGCCGTGAGCACGGGGAAGGCGAGCAGGATCAAAATCGCGGTGACGAGCATGTTCCAGGTGAAGATCGGCATGCGGAACATGGTCATGCCCGGCGCTCGCAGGTAGAAGATCGTGGCAACCAGGTTGACCCCGGTGAAGATCGCCGAGAAGCCCGTCAGCAGCAGGCCGCCGATCCACAGGTCGGCGCCGGCGCCGGGGGTGTTGAGCGAGTTCGAGAGCGGGGCGTAGGCGACCCAGCCGAAGTTCGCGGCGCCGCCCGCGGTGAAGAAGCCCGAGAGCATCGTGATCGCGCCGGTGAGGTAGAGCCAGTAGGAGAGGGCGTTCAGGCGCGGGTAGGCCATGTCGGGCGCGCCGATCTGGATCGGCACCATGATGTTCGCGAGTGCGCCGAAGGCGAAGGGGCCCGCGAAGAGGTAGATCATCACCGAGCCGTGCATCGTGAAGAGCTCGTTGTACTGGGCGAGCGAGACGAGCGTGCCGTTGGGGCTCGCCAACTGGGCGCGGATGATCTCGGCGAAGACCCCGCCGATTACCAGCATGACGACCGCGGTCACGGTGTAGGAGAGGCCGATGACCTTGTGGTCGGTCGTGGTGATCCACTTCAGGATGCCCGTGGGGCCGTGGTCCTCGTGGTGGGGATCGGGCAGGTCGTGGGCGCTGACGGGGTGTTCGAGAATGTCAACCATCACTTCGCTCCGTTACTGACGTAGGGCTTGGACGGCACGACCGACGAGGTCTGCTGGCGCTGGGCGAGGTTCGCCGCCGAGGCCGCGCTGGCGCTCGAGGAGTTGTTGAACGAGGCGAGCCACGCCCGGTACTTGGCCATGGTGACGACCTTCACGTTGAAGAACATGAGCGAGTGGTAGAGCCCGCAGAGCTGAGTGCACTGGCCGAAGAAGTCCCCGGTGTTCACCGCGCGCAGCGTGAACTGGTTGAGCACGCCGGGTAGGGCGTAGCGCGAGAAATTGAAGGCCCGCACGTAGAAGCCGTGCACGACGTCCGTTGAGGTGAGGTTGATGTGGACGTTGGTGTTGACGGGCATGACCATCGTCGGGTCCTGGGTCGTCTGGCCGATCACGACCGCCGAGGAGCCGGGGTAGGAGAACTTCCAGCCCCACTGGAAGGCGTTCACGTCGATGGTGACGTTCGTCTTGGGGTTGGCGACTTCCTTGTTCTCGACGACCATCGTCGCGGCGAAGAGCCCGAAGACGATCAGGATCGGCACGATCGTGTAGGTCAGTTCGAGGGGGATGTGGTACTGGACCTGCTTGGGGATCGCGTCGCCACGGCGCCGGTAGCGAAGGACCACCCAGAGCACGAGCGCCACGACGAGCGTCCCGATGATCGCGGCGCCGATGGAGAAGCCCTGCCACAGGTGGAAGACCGAGCGCGACGAGGTCGTGTCACCCTGGTTCGCGCCGAAGTTGGGCACCGTGCACCCCGAGAGGGCGAGGGCGGCGAGCGGGAGTACAGCGGCCCGACGTACTCGTCGCCACCGGCGAGAGCGGGTCGATGCACCCTGGGGGGGCAGGGCGGGTGATTCCACGGTGAAAGACTACTAACGCCTTGTTCTTGGGCCCATGGCGGAAAGTATGAAACCCCTTAGTTTTCAGTCCTCGTCGGGTACCGATTCGCGCGCGGCCCCACGAAAGATCCCCCGGGCCATGGTCGAGCTGGCCCGCGCGGCCCGCGCCGCGTAGAGCCGTTCGCGCAGTTGCGCCTCGGTCGAGCCGCGCGCCACACCCCACACGCTCTCCATCAGGTGCCCGGCTACTCGGAGTGATTCGTCGTCACCGAGCTCGACGAGTTCCGCCACCCGAGCCAGGACTCGGTCGGTCCCGCCGGCCAGGGCCACGATCTCGGCGGCCAGTCGCCCCACGGGGGCGGGCTTCACGGTCGCGGGGTCGCCGTCCCACCAGCCGCCGTAGCGGCGCCAGATGGCGTGCACGATGAATTCGGGCTCGTCGTAGGTGGCCTGGAGGAACGGGCGGTCCGCCAGGTCCGACGGTGGGCGCACGGTCTCGAGGATCTCGGCCAGGCTGGCCCCCTCGTTCATCATGGCGACCACGTCGTCGACAATGGACTCGAGGTACCGCGCAGTCTCACTGAGCGCCTGGTGGACGCGGGCCGCGCCGAAGATCGGGAGTCCGTGGCCGGGCAGCAGGACCTCGGCGCCCAGGTCGGCCATCCGGCGCAGGGCGGCCGCCCACTCGCGCGGGTAGCGCTGGACCTTCTGGGGGTTGCCGGCGTTGGGACTCGTCCAGATGAAGAGGTCGCCGCAACAGAGCAGCCCTCGTTCGGGGACCCAGACCACCGTCGCGTCGTCGGTCTCGCCGCGCTCGTGTCGCAACTCCAAGCGGAGTTCGCCGATCTCGAGTGTCGTCGCGTCGCGGTAGGTCTCGTCGGGGAAGCGGAACTCGCGCGGCCAGCGCAGCCGGGGTCGGTTGAACTGGCGCCGGTTGGTGATCTCGTTGTAGCCCGCGGTCAGCGCGTAACGCTCGAAGCGCGCGACGACGCGTTCGTGGGCGATGACGCGGGGACGGGGCCAGCCCTTCTCCTCGGCCTCGTCGTCGTAGAGCCGGGCGCCCATGACGTGATCGACGTGGCCGTGGGTGTAAACGATGGTGTGCACGCGCGCGTCGGACCACGCGCGAAGCGACTGGCGAATTGCTGGGGCGTTGAAGTCAGCGCCCGTGTCGACGAGGATGAGCCCGTCGTCGCTCGACAGCGCGACTACGTTGCCGAAACTGGGCAGGAACGCGACGCCGGGCGCGACGGTGAAACAGCCCCCGCCGCCGACGTCCTCGACACCCGTCTCGACCTCACCGCGCCAGCGTTGGTCGGCGACGGCCTCTAGGTCCACTACGAGTTGTTGTCGGTCGACTTCTCGTCGGTGACGTCGGTGGCCTTGGCGTCGGTCGACTTCGCGGCCTTCAGGCCCTTCTCGAACTCGGTCTTGGCCGAGCCGAGGTTGCGGGCCAGCTTGGGGATCGCCGACCCGCCAAAGACCAGCACGGCTACCACAATCACCACGATCAGCAGATCGGGTCCAAAGATCTCAGCGAGAAACACAGTCGTCTCCTTTGACTCGCTCTCATTCAGCGTAGTGCGACGGGCCAACCGTTGGTTAGCGCCTCGCGCGGTTACCCGGCGATCGCCACGCCGAGCACGAGCGCGAGGATCGAGCCGAGCGTGCCGAGGCCCGCCCACACGCCTCTCGCGCGCGGCGTCGTCGCCTTGGTGTGCAGGTAGCTGCCGACACCGGCGACGACGACGCAGAGCATCTTCACGCCAAAGACGGCGTTCCAGGTGGCGCTCGCACCCGCGTGGTCGATCGCGAGGTAGTTCCACACGCCGGTCGCGATGAGCAGCCAGTAGGCCGGCCAGCTCAGGCGCCCGAAGGCGGCGGCCACCCGTTTGGGCGCGTCGGCGCCGAGGCCGCGCACCGTGCCGATCAGACCCGCGAGGACGAGCTGGCCGCCGACCCAGACGGTCGCCGCGAGCACGTGCAGCGTGAGCCGCGTGATCGACAGCGCGTCGGCGAGCTGTGGCTGATTGACGAGCGCGAGCACCGTTTAGCGGCCCGTCCAGACCGGGGGGCGCTTCTCGGCGAAGGCGACCGCGCCCTCGAGGGCGTCGCTGCTCGCGCCGATGGCGCCGAAGGCGTCGTTGTTGACCCGCCAGGCCTCGGCCTCGGTGAGTTCGACCGCCTCGTGCATCACGCGCTTGGAGGTGCGTACCGCGAGCGGGGCGTTGGCGGCGACGCGCTCGGCCAGCGCGATCGCGGTGTCGAGCACCGCCTCGCCGGGCACGACGCGGTTCACGATCCCGAGCTCGTAGGCGCGCTGGGCGTCGATCGGGTCGGCCGTGAGGGCCATCTCGTAGGCGACGGTGATCGGGATGCGCTTGGCGAGACGGATCAGCCCGCCGCCACCGGCGATGAGCCCGCGCGAGGCCTCGGGGATGCCGAACTTCGCGTGGTCGGCCGCGACCACCATGTCACAGCTGATCATGATCTCGAACCCGCCGGCGAGCGCGGCGCCGTTCGCGGCCGCGATGATCGGCTTGGTGAGGAACCGGTTCGCGATGCCGGCGAAGCCGTGGTCGGTGAAGGGGACCTCGCCGGCGGCGAAGGCCTTCAGGTCCATGCCCGCCGAGAAGGCCTTGTCCCCGGCACCGGTGAGCACGATGACCCAGACCTCGTCGTCGGCCTCGGCCTCGTCGAGGGCGGCCTCGAGCGCGAGGGCCGTGGCGCGGTTGATGGCGTTTCGCGCCTCGGGTCGGTTGATGGTGAGTAGCAGCACGTGTCCACGTTGTTCGCGCACGATCTCGTCGGCCATGAGTCCTCCTTGGACGCCCCGTCGGGGGTACGGAACGACGCTACTTCGTGGGCCGGTGGGGACGTGCGAGACTGGACCGGTGACCGGTCCGCGCCTGTTCGCCACGCTCGACGGCTACGCCGTCGAGGGCGGCTACGACGGGTTGACCGGTCCGACGACCTGTTACGCCCCCTCGATCGCGCTGGGTCGACTCGCCGGGCCCGCCGCGACCGGGCTCTTCGACGAGTACGAGGTCGTGCTCGACGCCGCCGCTGGGTTGGGTCTGGACGGGGTGCGCCTCAGTGTCGAGTGGACCCGGGTCGAACCCCGGCGTGGCGAGGTCGACGAGGCCACCCTCGCGCGCTACGGGGCGGTCGTCGAGAACGCGCGCGACCTCGGCCTTTCGGTGACGGTCGTGCTCTTCGATGCCGTGTGGCCGCTCTGGGCCGGGCTCGAGGCGTGGCTCCTGCCCTGGGTGGCGCCGATGGCCATCGCCCACGGGCGTCGGGTGGCGAACGCGTTGTCGGCGGCGAACGGGGTCATCGTCGCCCCACGCGCGGCGGACCTGGTGAGCGAGGGTTTCCTCGAGGGCAGCGCCCCACCGTTTCGCACTGGCGCGACCGTTGATGCGGCCAGCGCGCACGCGTCCCTCGCGCGAATCGTCTCGACCCTCGCCGAGGACGACGCCGTCAGCCCTCGCCTGGTCGATTCCTGGCGCGAACTGCGCCTCGACGCGCTCAGCACCGCGGCCGCGTCGGTGCTCGCCTCGGGCGTGGGTGCGGTCCACCTACGCAGTCTCGTCGCGGGTACCGGCCCGACGGCCGCGGCTACGGGGCTGCTCGAGCGCCGTGCCGGTGTCTGGACGCCGAGTGAGGCGTCGGCGCTACTCGGGCTCCTTCGCTGACTCGTCGGGGTGCGCGGCCTCGTAGGCCGCCTCGATGGCGAGGTCGCGACGCCGGCGCAGCAGGTGGATCGCGAGGAAGCCACCGACGATGGCGATGAGCAGCACGACCCCCACCCACGTCGAGTAGGTCTCGATCGTGGTGAGCGCCCCGCCGGCGTAGTAGCCGAGCAGCGAGTACGACGCGCCCCAGGCGATGCCCCCGAGAGCGTTGGCGAGCAGGAAGCGCCGGTACTGCATCCCTGACAGTCCGGCGAGGCCCGGCATCACCGCGCGCAGGAACGCGGTGAATCGCCCGAGGAAGACGTAGAGCGGTCCGCGTTCAGCTAGTCCCTCGAGGGCGCGGTGCAGCCCGGCTTGTCGCCGTCGCAAGAGCGGGAGCTTGAGCAGCTGGTCGCCGTAGCGCTTACCGACCTCGTAGCCGACCGAGTCGCCGATGATCGCCGAGAGGATCACCAGGCCGATGAGGACCCCGATATTGACGTGGCCCCGACTCGCCACCACCCCGGCCACGATCACCGAGGTCTCCCCGGGCAGCACGAAGCCGATGAAGAGGGCGGCCTCGCCAAAGACCAGCAGCGCCACGAGTCCGTAGACGAGTCCGCCCGGCAGGTGCTGGATCTTGGTGACGATGAACGTGACGACTGTGGCGAGGACCATTGCTCCATTGTGGTCGCTCGGCCCCGTCGTCCGAGCGAGTGCGAGTGAACGGCGCGCACGAGCGGCGTTGTGTCACCATGAGTCATGCCTGACTCAGCACCCTCGCGCCCCCGCGAGCCCGGGTGGCGCGCGCGGCTGCGCGCGCCCGTTCGCGCCGGGGCCCTCTCAGAGTGGTCACTCGTGCCCCTGCGGCTCTTCCTCGGGGTGACCTTCACCTTCGCCGCCCTGCAGAAGCTCGCGAACCCCAACTTCTTCAACGCGGCGAGCCCCATCTCGATCCACGCCCAGCTGGTGGCGGCGTCGCGCGTGAGTCCGCTGCGCGGCCTCGTCGTGCACCTGATCGGCCTCTCGACGGTGCTCGGCGCGACGATCGCGCTCGCCGAGCTCGCCGTCGGGGTCGCGACGCTGCTCGGGCTCTACCAGCGCCTCGCCGCCGTGGGCGGGGCCCTGCTCTCGCTGACGTTCTTTCTCACCGTGAGCTTTCACGCGGCGCCCTACTACACGGGGGCCGACATCGTCTTCCTCGCCGCCTGGCTCCCCCTCGCGATCGCGGGTCGAGCCACGCGGCTCTCGCTCGACGGGCTGATCCGTGCGCGCAGCGCTGCCGAGGCCCGTCGCGACGCGCCCGAACTCGTCGCGATCCCCTTCGCCGCGGTGCAGTCGCACTGTGGTCACTTCGACCAGGGTCGCTGTGACGCGCTCGGGGCGACCTGTAGCTCGACGGACTGTCCGGTGCTCGCGGGGCCCTCACCCGCGGGCGACGACGCGGTCGATCGTCGCGCGGTGGTGCTCGCGACGGCGAGCACGGTGCTCGTCGGTGGCGCGGTCGCCGTGGGCGCGACGGTCACCGCCGTGGCGGGGCGGGTCGTCGGGGGCGCGGTCGCCCCGGTCGCCCCGAATACCCTGCACGCGAACCCCGGGGCGCCGCACTCGGCGCTCGGGGTGGAGCTCGGACCGGCCCGCGACGTGCCCGTCGGCACAGCGGCGACCTTCACGATCCCCGCGACCGGCGACCCGGGCATTGTCGTCCAGGCGAGCGAGGGGGTCTTTGACGCCTACGACGCGGTCTGCCCCCACGCCGGCTGTACGGTTGGCTACTACGCCCAGAACCACGTCTTCGCGTGCCCGTGTCACGGTTCGCAGTTCCTGCTCGCCAACGGTGAGGTCATTTCGGGGCCCGCGCCCCACGGACTCGCCAAGCTCACGGTGGTGGAGGGCCCGAACGGTAACCTCTACTTGAAATGAGTGAAGAACGCCGCCGGGTACTCGTCGTTGAGGACGATCACAATCTCGCCCAAGCACTGGCGGACCTGCTCACCGACGAGGGCTTCTCGGTCACCCAACGCCACGACGGCGAGTCGGGCTTCGCCGAGGGGCGAGACGGCGCCTACGACGTCATCGTGCTCGACATCATGTTGCCCAAGCGCAACGGCTTCTCGGTCTGCCTGGACCTGCGAAGCGCCGGGGTGCACACGCCACTGCTGATGCTCACGGCCAAGGACGGCGAGCTCGACGAGGTCGAGGGACTCGAGGTCGGCGCCGACGACTTCCTGCGTAAGCCCTTCGAGTGGTCGATCCTGCTCGCGCGCGTGAACGCGTTGCTGCGCCGTCACGAACGTGAACGGCCCCAGCCGCTCGTGGTCGGGCCGGTCTCGCTCGACCCGGTGAGCCGCCGGGTCATCGCGCACGACCGCCCGGTGTCGCTCACCCCGCGCGAGTTCGCCCTGCTCGAGTACCTGCTCAGCCACGGCAGCGAGGCCATCAACAAGGGCGACATCCTCACCGCCGTGTGGGGCGGCGACTTCGACGGCGACCCGAACATCGTCGAGGTCTACATCGGTTACCTGCGACGCAAGATCGACCTGCCCGACCGACCGTCGATCATCCGCACGGTCCGTGGCGTGGGGTACCGCGTTCGCGAGGACTGATGCGCCGGCGCGCGCTCTCGATCCGAGCCCGTCTGACGCTGTACTTCGTCGTCTCGATCGCGGTCGTGCTCGGCTTCACGGGCGTCGCGCTCGTGAACCTCGTGCACCGCTCCCTGGTCAACAGCGCCACCAACCAGGTGACCGACGTCATGGCCCAGGTGCAGACGCGCCTCGCGAGCTCACCGCTGCCCGCGAAGCTGCTCGTGCTGCCGATGGTCGGCGACGTCGTCGTCCAGGTGACCGACCCGGGCGGCCACGCGGTCTGGGCCGCGAGCTCGGCGATCGCGAACGAGCCGGTGCTCGCGCGCGCGAGACCCGACAACGCCTCGACCACCGGACTCGTGGCGCTGCCCGTGCACGACCAGGCCGCGGCCACCGTCCTCGCGGCGCTCAGCCAGTCGACGGTGCAGTCGATCACGACTTCGCGCGGGCCGGCCCTCATCTTTGGCTTCGTCGACGGCGCCTCGATCACCCACAGCGTCGGGGTGCTGCTCGCGAGCGTCGCGATCTCCTTCCCACTGCTGCTCATCCTCGCCGGCGGGCTCATCTGGCTCGGGCTCGGACTCGCGCTCGCGCCCGTGGAGTCGATCCGCCGGCGTGTCGAGCGCATCGCCGCGCGCGACCTGTCCGAGCGCGTGCCGGTGACCGGCGGTGACGACGAGATCGCGCGCCTCGCGCGCACGGTCAATGAGATGTTGAATCGCCTGGAAGCGGCGAATCGCTTCCAGCAGGAGTTCGTCTCCAACGTCAGCCACGAGTTGCGAAGCCCCCTCACGACCCTGCTCGCGACCGTCGAACGGGCGACCAACCTCGCCGATCGGGCCGACTGGGCCAGCGTCGCGGACACGATCACCCGCGAGGGCCGCCGCCTGGACGCGCTGATCGACGACCTCTTCTGGCTCGCGCGCAACGACGAGGGCCAGATCGAGCTGCGCCACGTGGACGTCGACCTCGACGACCTGCTCTACGAGGAGGCCCAGCGCGTGCGCGCCATGTCCGGGCTGGTCGTGGACACCGCGGCCGTGACCCCGACGCGCGTGGTGGGCGACCCCGCCACCTTGAAGCGCATGGTGCGAAACGTGGTGGACAACGCGGTGCGCTACGCGAGCGCCGAGCTGCGCTTCAGCGCCGGCTACGACCTCGACGAGGCGGTCGTGCGCATCGCCGACGACGGCGAGGGCATCGACGTCGCGACGAGCGCGCGCTTCTTCCAGCGCTTCGTGCGCTCGGACCCGGCGCGCGCGCGCGCGTCGGGGGGCACCGGTCTCGGGCTCGCGATCGTCGCGGACATCGCCGCGCGACACGGCGGTAGCGCGCGCTTCGTGACGGTCGAACGCGGGAGCTGTCTCGAGCTCCGCGTAGCGCGTGGTGAGAACGCGCCGTAAAGTCGCACTGTGACCCCCCTCGAACTCGCCCAACGCCTCGCCCGTCCGATCGGCACCCTCGGCGCCGCCTTCTACTTCGACCCCGGGACCGTCGAGGCCGCGGCCGCGCTCGGGATCAACGTCTATGAGTTCTACGGGCTCGGACGCGGTGGCGTGCTCGGCGACGTGGACGTGGCGACGGTGCGTGACGCCTTTTACTTCTTCCACCCGCGCACCATCGACCTGCTCTGGCGCGCGGCACGGGAGAAGGCCGACCCCGTCGAGGCCGCCCGCGCCCACGTGGCGGCCGCCTACGCCTACGCCGATCGCACCTTTGGCGCCGTGCCGCTCGACCTGCTCGCGTCGACGGCGCGGGCTACGCGCGCGGTCCTGTCGGCCGACCCGCTCGAGGTCCACCCGCTCGCTGACGGCTACCGGCGCGTACCCGCGCCCGCGGACCCGGTGCACGACGCCTACCTCGGGGTGATCGCGCTTCGCGAGTTGCGCGGCGCGGTCCACATCGAGGCGGTCGTGGCCGCGGGGCTCTCGCCCGCGCAGGCCTGCTACCTCGAGGACGTCGCAATCTTCAAACTGCACGGCTACCGCGACGAAGACGTCCCAGCGATCTCACCCGCGCTCGAGGCGAGCAAGGCGGGCGCCGAGGTGGCGACCGACGCGGCCATGGCCGAGCGCTTCGCGGTGCTCGAGAGCGCCGAGCGCGAGGACCTCGCGCTCGGCGTCGAGGCGATGGCGGGCGCGATGGCGAGTCCGGTGCCGCGCTAGCCATGGCGCGGCGCGTTCGGCTCTCGCGCGACCCGCTGCTGACGACGCTCACCGTGGCGGCGATCCTCGAGACGGCCTGGACCGTCTACATCGCCTTCAGCCTGCCGCGCCACTACGTCGCGATCCACTGGAAGCTCGCGTGGGTGGGCCTGGACGTGGGCGAGGTGGCGACGCTGCTCGCCGCCGCCTGGGCGTCGTGGAAGCGCCGGGCCATCCTCGCGCTCTTCACGAGCTCGGCGGGCACGATGCTGCTCGTGGACGCCTGGTTCGACATCACCACCGCGCGCCGAGGCGACCAGCTCCAGAGCTCACTCACGGCGCTGCTCATCGAGGTCCCCTCGGCGATCGCGCTCTACTGGGTCACCCAGCGCACCATCCGTCAGATCAACCGGCCGCGCATGGACGAGGCCGGGGTGCGCTCGGTGCGCCACCTGCCCCTCGACCCGATCGACCCGCGACGCGAGCGTCCTCAGCGGTGACGGGTCCGCCCCTGCTCGAGGGCGAGGAGGAACTCCTTCACCTCGAGGCCGCCGCCGTAGCCACCGAGGCCGTTGGCCGCGACCACCCGGTGACAGGGCACGATGATCGGCCAGGGGTTCACGTGGTTGGCCTGGCCGACGGCCCGCACGGCGCGAGGTCGGCCGATCGCGCGCGCGACGTCGCCGTAGGTGCGGACCTCGCCGTAGGGGATCGCCGCGAGCGCGTCCCACACCTCGCGCTGGAAGTCGGTCGCGTCGACGTCCTCGAGGACGATGCTGAAGTTCCGGCGATGGTGGGCGAAGTACTCGGCCAGCTGATGGGCCGCCTCGGCGACCGCGCTCGGCGTCGTGCCGCGGGTCGTGCGCGGGTGCTCGCTCGGCATCCAGACCCGCGTGATCGTCCGCTCAGTCCCCTCGACGCCCCAGAGGCCGACGGGGGACTGCACGGTCGCTACGACGTGTTGCACGTCTCTGGTCTACCAGTACCGTCGAGGCATGCTCCTAGAAAGCCTCCACGACGGTGTGCGGCTCGTCGCCGATGACCTCGGGGCCGGC
>JAKBGV010000102.1 GCA_021837305.1 Actinomycetes bacterium | reverse complement strand
CGGTCGACTCCTGCGTTGCCGCCAACGCTTTCGCCGCTCGGTGCGCGGCCGCACGACGACCGTAGAGGCGAGCGCAGAACGACGTCAGCACCTCAGTCATGTCGCGAACGAGGTCGTCGTCGACTTCCGCGTCGTCTACCACCACCAGGCGTCGCCCGTTGGCTTGCAGCGACGCAGCGACGTACTGCGAACCGAATCTAGCGAAGTGGTCACGGTGCTCGACAACGATCGTTGTCACGGATGGATCAGCGAGCAGGGCGAGGAATTTACGTCGCTTGCCGTTGAGACCGGAGCCAACTTCGGTTACGACGCGGTCAATCGAATGGCCCTGAGCCGTAGCCCAGACACTCACACGCGATACCTGGGAAACGAGGTCAACTCGTTGGTCGGTCGACGACACGCGAGCGTAGATGACGGTAGAGCCCAGTTGCGACGGCGAAGTTTCGAGATCGCCCACCAGAATTAGCCGACCAATCTTTCGCGCGGGGATCGGCAGCGTTCCCTGGCGGAACCACCGATAGGCGGTCTGAGGGTGTACCCCTTGCACGTTGGCCCACTCACTCAAGTTCATTACTTCATAGTCTTGCGGCGTGGTGTGACAGGTGACAACCCCTACCGCTCGGACATCGGACCCTCGAGCACGGGTCCGCCTCGAGCGTGCACGACGGCGTGGCTGGTACGAACACGATTGGCGCCGCGCGCGGCCGGAATCGGTTTCGCTCGGTGGTGTCATGGACACCATCTTCGCCCAGCGCGACGAGTGCCGACCAACTCGTCATTGGACGCGCCGATGCCAGGGATAACCTCGTGACATCGGGGAAGTCCAGTTGGTGCTTCCGAACCAGATGGAGCGGGATTCCGTGGCGGAACGTGATCAGGCGGTGGGATACCCGCACCACGACGGGGTGAGGATTGCCCTGCGCGCCCTGCGCGCGGCGCCGTTCTACGCGATGGCCTTCGAACAACAGGCGTCCACCATCGAGGCGCGAGGTGACCACGTCGTTCGCTTCAACCTCGGCGAGCCGGACTTCGGTGCGCCGGTGGCCGTGCGCGAGGCGATGCGCACGGTGATGGACGGCCGACCGACTAGTTACACGCCCGCACTCGGCCGGCACGCGCTGCGCGAGGCGATCGCCACCTTCTATCTCGAGCGCCACGGCGTGCGTGTCGACCCGGCCCGGATCGCCGTGACCTCGGGCGCGTCCTCGGCACTCCTGCTCGCCGTCGCGTCCATTGTCGACCCGGGCAGCGAGGTGATCATGGCGGACCCCTCCTACCCGTGCAATCGCCAGCTCGTGGAATCCTTCGGGGGTCGGGTCGTCTCAGTCGAGACGACGGTCGCGACCCGGTTCCAACTCGATCGCGCGTTGGTCGATCGAGCGTGGACGACGGACACCCGGGCGGTGATGATCGCGAGCCCGTCCAATCCGACCGGGACCTCGATCGACTACGGCGAGCTGACGGCGATCTGTTCGGACGTCCGGGCGCGTGGCGCGTGGCGACTCGTCGACGAGATCTACCTCGACCTCGCCGACCCCGACGAGAACGGCCGACCGGCGCGCAGCGTGCTCGCCGTCGACCCCGACGCCATCGTGATCAATAGCTTCTCCAAGTACTTCGGCATGACGGGCTGGCGACTCGGCTGGTGCGTCGTGCCCGAGGACCTCGTACCCGCGATGGAACGACTCGCGATGAACTACTTCCTCTGTGCCTCCTCGCCGGCCCAGCAGGCGGCGCTGGCGTGCTTCACGCCCGAGACCCTCGCCGAGTGCGAGGACCGTCGGGCCGAGTTCGTCGCGCGCCGCGCGATCGTGCTGGCCGAACTCGCCCGCATCGGCTTGCCGGTCTCCGTCGAGCCCGACGGCGCGTTCTACGTCTACGTCGACGTGAGTGGCACGGGTCTGGGCGCCTGGGAATTCTGTGAGCGCGCGTTGCGCGAGGCCCACGTCGCCATCACCCCGGGCAAGGACTTCGCTACGTGCACCGCCGAAACGCACGTCCGGCTCTCGTACGCCACCTCGCGCGACGAGCTGTTCGAAGGTCTGGCGAGGCTCGAGACCTTCGTCGCGGCGCTCGGTGACAAGACCGCTTCCGCACCGTAACAGCGTGTGTCCTAATTTGACCCACGCCGTGAGGGTTTTCGCGTGCCATACTCGCGGCTAGGGCGGTTAAGCGAAGGAGGGCCATGGGCGTGAGCGACGTTGCGTGGGGATCGTACCCCCGGGGTTTCCTACGCCAATTGCAGCATGATCTGAACCTCGTGGGCGACGATCCCGCGGCCCTGCTCGCCACGGCGTTCGGTGCACAGCCCTCCGACGAGTTCGTGAAACGGTGCTGGCCGACGATTCGAGACCGGTGGGTGATCAAGAGTCCCACGGTGCGCCGTTCGGTCGTCGCCGAGTTACGCGCGAAGGGACTCGGCGACACCGAGGTGAAGACCTCGACCGTGAAGGGCCAGGTCGACTACCTCCGCTCGTGTCGTAACAGTGCGGCACTGCGTCAGGTCGTCGTCGCCCATCTGCTGGCCGCCGGTGACGACCCGTCTGCCGTCAAGTCACCGGTGGCGACTCGCCCTGCGGCCGAGGGGCGCGCGGCGCCGACGACCGTGAGCGACTGGGACGCCTTTTCCTCGGTGTTGGCGCTTACTCTCGCCCAGATGGAGATCGACCAGTACTTGATCCTGAACCCGCGAGAGAAGAAGGACTACTACGTCCAGTTCGCGCTCCATGGGCCGTCGGGGATCTGGATGGAGGCGGTGTCGAACAACTTCTTACCCGAATGGGAGCAGCTCGCTGAACACGACCTCGCGCTGCTGACGAGCATGGGCTGGAACGCACCGACCAAGGGTGCCGGTGACGCCCGCGACCTCGACGGGTCGCCTAACTTCTTTCGTGATTGGCCGCTGCCGGTTCGCTACGACGAGGTGAGCGATCTCGCCGTTCGAACGCTTCGAGAGGTCCTCGACGTGCGTCACCCTGGTCTGTTGTCCTATCGCGCCTTCGCCAAGGGGAACGCCGAGATTATCTTGCCCAACCTCGGTGTCGTGCGCGAAACACCACCGTCGCCGACCGGCCCGTCCGCTCCGGTAGCGCCGCGCTCGAGCGATGACCTGCTCGGCGAGGTGAAGGAGATGATGAAGAAGCTGCTCGGCACGGACACCATCGTCACCGATGACGATGACGACATCCCGGTTCGTAGCGAGACCGTCGTCACCTACGTCCGGGTCCAAAAGGATGCGCCGGTCGTGACCGTATTTGCCCCCGTCCTCTGGGAGATTGGTTCGCCCCCGGACATCCTGC
>JAKBGV010000101.1 GCA_021837305.1 Actinomycetes bacterium | reverse complement strand
AGTCGGTGCGCATGTAGGTGATCCACCCCTGCTCGTAGAGCCGTTGGGCGGCGCGCATCGTGCGCTCGGGGTCAAAGCGCAGCTTGCGGCTGGCCTCGATCTGCAGCGAGGAGGTCATGAACGGCGGTTGGGGGCGCTGGGTGCGCGGGGTCGCGGTGATCGACTCGACCCGGGCCGTGACCGAGGCCAGCCGGTCCGCGATCGCGTCGGCCGTGGCGGCGTCGATGGCGACCACGCCCGCCGAGGCGTCGAGCCGGCCCGAGGCGTCGAAGTGCTTGCCGGTAGCGAGCGACCCGCCATCGAGGGTCTCGAGGGTCGCCTCGAGCGAACCCGCCTCGCCGGAGAGGCTCGCTACGACGTCGAACCACGACGCCGCGGTGAAGGCCATGCGCTCGCGCTCGCGCTCGCAGACCAGTCGGATCGCGACGGACTGGACCCGCCCGGCCGAGCGGGCCTTGTCCACCACGCGCCACAGCACCGGCGACACCTCGTAGCCGACCAGTCGGTCGAGGAATCGACGACCCTCCTGGGCGTCGACCAGACGCAGGTCGAGGTCGCGGGTCTCACGCACCGCCCGCTCGATGGCCGTCGGCGTGATCTCGTGGAAGACCATCCGCTTGACGGGGACCTTGGGCTTGAGCACCTCCTGGAGGTGCCAGGCGATCGCCTCGCCCTCGCGGTCCTCGTCGGTGGCGAGGTAGAGCTCGTCGACCTGCTTCAGGGCCGCGCGCAGCTCGGCGACGACCTTGGTCCGATCCGAGCTGACGACGTAGACGGGCTTGAAGTGGTCATCGACGTTGATGCCGAGGCGAGCCCACTTCTCGCCCTTGACCGACGCCGGGATCTCGGCCGCGCTCTGGGGGAGGTCTCGGACGTGCCCGACGGAGGGCTTGACGATGTAGTCGGGCCCGAGCATGCCCTGGATGCGGGTGGCCTTGGCCACCGACTCCACAATCACTAAGGCTCGCGCCATCTCCACCTCACTACCTCGCCGCCCACGGCGGTGCCGCCCTACAAACTAGACAGGTCGCCGACCCCGGCGGGCCGAGCGCCGCCCGATGTCGCGTTGATTCCCAGTTCCCGGCCGGTTTTCGGCCGGTGGCCCTACTCGTCGTTCGCCGGAGCGGCGACAATCTCGTACTGCGGGTTCAAGATGACGGCCTCGCGGCGCAGCGACGTGATCGTGCCGCGCACCAGGAGCCGCGTGCCGCGCTCGATGCCCGGCACGTTGGAGCGACCCTGGAAGACCAGGGTCACCGACCCGGTGTTGTCGGCGATCACGCAGCGCAGCTCGTGCACGCCACCCTCGTGGTTGATCGTCATGGCCCGCACGCGCCCGGCGATCTCGGCGAACTGACGCTGACGCAGCCCCCCGATCGGGAGCGCCCCGACGGACCGCTCGGCCAACTTCACGTCGGCCTCGAGGTGGGCGTCCTCGCGCACACCACCGCGCACGACCTCGTCGCTCATCGTGTCCTGTTCCGCCTGGCCCTCGACGACGCGGGGGCGGCCCATCCGGTAGGGGACGATAGTCGCGGCCGTGCGCGGGATGTGCATGACCGCACCCGCGATCGCGTCGGCGGTCCGGTCGTGCAAGAGGCGTTGGAAGCGCGACGAGAACCCGCGCCGCGGCAGGATGACCATGCAGAAGACGTCGGGGTCGCGCACCACGTCGGCCACGAGCTCGAGCGCCGCGCGGTCGACACGACGGTCCTCGCACTCCACGATCTCGAGGGAGATCCCGGCGGACGTCGTGTTTGCGGCCCCCCAGGCCTGCTCGAGCCGCTTGGTGACCATCGGGTCGATGTCGAAGTGCACGGCGCGGATCGAATAGGGGTTGAGCGTGGTCACGTACTGCAGGGCGCGCTCGGTGACGAGGTCGTAGTTGTCGATGAAGACGATGACCCGGTTCATGCGGATGCTCGCGAGGCCGCGCGCACGACTGGCGGCGAAGGCCGCGTCCTCACGCTCGTACTGGCGGTTGAAGCGGATGAGTCCGTAGTACATGATCGGCCCGACGATGACGATGATCCACGCGCCCTCGGTGAACTTCGCGAGCACGAACACGAGCACGACGATGGCGGTCACGGTCGCGGACGTCGCGTTGACCACGACCCCGAAGCGCCACTTGTTGCCCCGTTCGCGAAGGTGGCGCGCGACCATGCCCGCGCCCGCGAGCGTGAAGCCCGTGAAGACCCCGATGGCGTAGAGCGAGATGAGCGCGTTCACCTGGGCGCCGAAGACGATGATCAGGGTGAGCGACACCACGCCGAGCACGATGATGCCGTTAGAGAAGGCGAGGCGGTGCCCGCGCTTGGTGAGCTGACGGGGTAGGTACTTGTCCGTCGCCACGTAGTTGGCGAGGAACGGGAACCCGTTGAAGGACGTGTTACCCCCGGTGTAGAGGATGAGCAGCGTCGAGAACTGGACGAGCAGGAAGATCGCGTGCCCGACCCCGTGGAGCCCGAAGACCGCCTGGACCTCCTGGCTGACGACCGTCGGGGTGCCCGCCGCGAACGGCAGAGCGTGGGTCCACGCCGCGAGCAGGGTCGTGCCGAGCAGCAAGAACCCGAGCACCGAGGACATCACCACGAGCGTCTGGCGGGCGTGCTTCGATTCGGGGCGCCGGAAGCTCGCGACGCCGTTGGAGATCGCCTCGAGACCCGTGAGCGACGAGCCGCCGTTCGCGTAGGCGCGCAGCAGGGTCAAGAAGGCCACGCCGTAGAGCAGTCCCGTCCCCGGGTGGCCGAGCTGCTGCTTGACGAGCAGGTGCGTGGCGGGCTGGGCGACGTGGTGCAGCGTGCCGTTGAACTTCTTCACGTAGCCGACGATGATCGTGGTGCTGAGCATCAAGATGAAGAAGTAGGTCGGGAAGGCGAAGTAGCTGCCCGCCTCGCGCAGACCGCGCAGGTTGCCGTAGATCAGGATCAGTACGACGCCCACGGTGATTGGCACCGTGTAGTACGTGAGGCGCGGGAAGGCGCTCGTGAGCGCCGCGGTGCCCGCCGAGCACTGCACCGCCACGGTCACGATGTAGTCGATGAGCAGCGCCACGGCCGCTATCTGGGCGATCTTGGGCCCGAAGTTGTCGCGCGCGACGACGTAGGAGCCGCCCGCGGTCGTGTAGTACTTGATCACGTCGAGATACGACGTGGTCACGAAGAAAAGCACGCCGATGATCACGAACATGATCGGCACGACGAGGGCGAACGCCGCGAGCCCGATGTAGGGCGTCAGCTGGGTGAGGATCTCCTCGGTCCCGTACGCCGAGGACGAGATGCAGTCCGGGGCGAGCACGCCGAGCGCGATCGTTCGACGCAGTCGCTC
>JAKBGV010000100.1 GCA_021837305.1 Actinomycetes bacterium | reverse complement strand
GCCCTCACCGCGATGGAGGCCGAGCGGCTCGACCTGGTCGGCGTGACGGTCCTTGGCACGATGACCGCGCTTGGCGGTGGCATCATCCGAGACCTCCTCATCGGCGCGACGCCCCCCGCGACGTTTCGCGACTGGCGCTACCTCGTGGTCGCACTCGCGAGCGCGGTGGTGGCCTTCGTCGGTCGCCGGTTCCTGCACCGGGTCGTGCGATCGATCAACTTGCTCGACGCGGCGGGCCTCAGCCTCTTCTGCGTGACCGGCACCGTCGTCGCCTTCAGCCACGGGCTCGGCGCGTTCCAGTCGACGATCCTCGGCGCGATCACCGGCGTCGGGGGCGGAACCATCCGCGACATCACGATCCGTCGCGTCCCCACCGTGCTCACGAGCGGCCTCTACGCGATCCCGGCCCTCGTCGGTGCCGCCATCACGGCCGTCGCGCTCAACTTCCACGCCTACGACACCGGCGTCGCGATCGGGGCGGCGGTGGTCTGCTTCGTGATCCGCCTCGCCGGGCTCCACTTCAACCTGAACGTCCCGATCGCCGACCCGTCGGGCCACGAGCGCGCGCCCGACGACGACCACTGACACCCTCCGACGCAACGTCGCGACGCCACCCCGACTCCGGTGCCAACGATCGGTGCGTGGGACAGCTCGACCCACGGCGGTATCCTCCCTACACTGCAGTCATGAGCCTGCCCGAGCCCCGCCTGGTCGACCCGGCGGCGGTGCCCTCGCTGCGCTGGGGCATCCTCGGGCCGGGGTGGATCGCTGACCAGTTCGCGAGCACGGTCCGCGCGAACACCAACCAGCGCGTGGTGGCCGTCGCCTCCCAGACCCCCGGTCGTGCCCAGGCCTTCGCGTCGGCCCACGCCATCGCGTTCGCGCTCTCGAGCTACCACGAGCTCGTCGCGCGTGACGACGTCGACGCCGTCTACGTCGCTAACCTGCCGAGCGGCCACCACGACGCGGCGATGCTCGCCATCGACGCCGGCAAACACGTGCTCATCGAGAAGCCCCTCACCCAGGTCATCGCCCAGGCCCAGGCGATCTTCGCGCGCGCGACCGAGCGCCACGTGCTCGCCATGGAGGCGATGTGGACGCGCTACCTGCCCCAGGTCGACGTCGCACGCCAGCTCCTCGACGCCGGGGCCATCGGCGAGCCGCGACTCGTGCTCGCCGACTTCTGTCAGGACAACCGGTCACTCGAGCGCATGTGGCGAAAGGGTGACGGCAGCCCGCTCTGGGACATGGGCATCTACCCGATCGCGCTGTGCCAGATGGTGTTCGGCGAACCCGACGTGCTCGACGTGCGCGCGATCGTGCGCGATGACGGCATCGACGCCGAGACGACCTCCTACCTCGAGTACGCGAGCGGCGCACGCGCCACCTTCACTGTCTCAGGTGTCGTCGACGCGCCCCAGCACGCGCTGATCGCCGGCGACGCCGGCGTGATCGAGTTCGGTCAACCCTTCTTCGCGCCCTCCAGCGTCGGCCTCGCGGGCCACGGCTTCAATTCGCCGATGTCGTACTGGGTCGACGAGTCGGGCATCCGCGGCCACGGTGGGCTCGCCTACCAGGTCAACGCCTTCGCCGACTACGTGGGTCGCGGACTCCTCGAGTCACCACTGCAGCCCCACGAGGACAGCCTCGCGTGCCTGCGAGTGGTGAGCGCCCTGGCACGACGCTTCGGTCTGAACGGGGCCTAAACCCGCGCGAGATGCCGGTGTGCTTTGGGCGTCGCGACCACAAGCTCCGTGACACGTCGAACGATCGCGAAATCATGTGACAACGCGCTCCGAGCCCGTGACCCGCCTCACCGAGCGGTCGGGAAGGAGAACGAGGCACCGTGCTCCTCGCGGTGCTCGGGCCAGCGCGACGTCACCACCTTGGCGCGGGTGTAGAAGGACACGCCCTCGGGACCGTGGATGTGGCGATCGCCGAAGAGCGAGTCCTTCCAGCCCCCGAAGGAGTAGTAGGCCATGGGTACCGGGATCGGCACGTTGATGCCGATCATCCCGACGCGCACCTCGCGGTGGAACCGTCGCGCGGCCTCGCCGCTCGAGGTGAAGATCGCGGTGCCGTTGCCGTAGGGGTTGGCGTTGATGAGCGCGATGGCCTCGTCGACCGAGTCCGTGCGAACCGTCGAGAGGACCGGCCCGAAGATCTCCTCGCGATAAACGTCCATGTCGGTGCGCACCCGGTCGATCAGGGTCGGGCCGACGAAGAAGCCGCGCTCGTGGCCCGCGACCGACAGGTCGCGGCCGTCGACGGTGATGACGGCACCCTGCTCGGCCGATGAGCCGATCAGCCCGACGATCCGGTCCTTGGAGGCGGCGGTGATCACCGGTCCCATCTCGCTAGCGGCGTCGCGTCCCGGACCGACCTTGACCTCGCGCGCCAACTCGGCCACCCGTTCGAGGAGCGGGTCGGCGACGTCACCCACCGTGACGGCGGCCGAGATCGCCATGCAGCGTTCGCCCGCCGAGCCGAAGGCGGCGGCCACGAGGTGCTTGGCCGCGAAGTCGACGTCGGCGTCGGGCAGGATGATCGAGTGGTTCTTCGCGCCGCCGAGGGCCTGGACCCGCTTGCCGTTGGCGGTCGCACGCGCGTGGATGTGTCGCGCGATGGGCGTCGAGCCGACGAAGGAGACCGCCTGGACGTCGGGGTGGTCGAGCAGGGCGTTGACCGTGTCGGCGTCACCCTGGATCACGTTGAAGACCCCGTCGGGTAGACCGGCCTCTTTCCAGAGCTCGGCCATCAGGATCGAGGCGCTCGGGTCGCGCTCGGAGGGTTTCAGGACGAAGGTGTTACCACAGGCGATGGCGATCGGGTACATCCACATCGGGACCATCGCCGGGAAGTTGAAGGGCGTGATCCCCACGACGACCCCGAGGGGCTGACGGTAGGAGAAGAGGTCGACCCCACCGGAGACCTGGTCGGAGTACTCCCCCTTCAGCAGCTGAGGGATGCCACACGCGAACTCGACGACCTCGAGGCCGCGCTGCACCTCGCCCGTGGCGTCGGTGAGGATCTTGCCGTGCTCGTCGGTGATGAGCGCCGCCAGGTCGCCGGCCCGCCGGTTCACCAACTCGCGGAAGGCGAACAGGACCTTTGCGCGCACACTGAGCGAGGCCTCGGACCACTCGGTGAAGGCGCGCGCCGCCGAGGCGACGACGTCGTCGACGTCACCCGGGCTCGCGAGCACCACCTCGGCCTGCACGTCACCCGTCGCGGGGTTGTAGACGGCCTGGGTCCGGGTCGAGCGACCCGCACTCGGCGCACCATCGATCCAATGTCCAATCGTTCTCACGATCGCTCCTTTTCAGTCACCCGTACAGCCTGTCACGGATGACGGACCGCGGTGACACCGGGCGGACCCGGCGGACCCGTGCCGCGACGGTCCGGGCCGGCACCCGCTCTCTGGTCTCGGCCGGGGGCCGTGTCGCC
>JAKBGV010000099.1 GCA_021837305.1 Actinomycetes bacterium | reverse complement strand
ACGGTGTCTTTGCCTACGACCACTTGTGGCCCATGGGTTCACCCCAACGTCCGGCGCTCGCCCCGTTCCCGGTTCTCGCGGCAATCGCCGCGCGTCATGAATCGCTAGTGGTGGGTCCGCTCGTGGCGCGGGTGGGGCTCGTGAGTACCCACCACCTCGTCGCGGCGTTCACGACCCTCGCTACCGTCGCCCCGGGACGGGTGATCGCGGCGATAGGCACCGGCGATCGTCTGTCGGCCGACGAAAACCTGGCCTACGGCATCTCCACTCTCGACGCGGCGTCCCGGCGGGCGCTCCTGGCCGAGACGGCCCGTGAACTGACGGGGTCGATGCCGGTGTGGTTCGGCGCCGGCGCATCGGCCACCAACGAACTGGCCCGCGAGCTCGGCGTGACTGTGAACCTGTGGAACGCCACCGTCGAAGCCGTTAAGGACCAAGCCGCCGAGGGCCCCGTATCGTGGGCCGGACCGGTTCCGACACCGGCGTCGCGCACGGCTGGTCTGCTGGATGACTTGGCCCGAGCGGGGGTGTCCTGGGTGGTGCTCGGTGCAGACCTCGATCTCGAGTCGTTCCGTGAATGGCGTGCGTCGAACTGAAAAAGTATGGTTCACCAATGGAGTTTCGTCGCATAAACGGGCTACCCCCGTACGTGTTCGCACAGATCAATGGACTGAAGGCGACGGCTCGAGCCGCTGGCCGTGACGTCGTCGACTTCGGGTTCGGGAACCCCGACTTGCCGAGCCCCGACGTCGCCGTGGAGAAACTAGCCGAGGCCGCCCACAATCCCAAGAATCACCGCTACAGCGCGAGCCGTGGTATTCCGAACCTGCGTGCGGCGATGGCAACGCGTTATCGCGAGTTGTTCAACGTCGAGCTTGACCCCGAGACCGAGGTGATCACCACCATCGGTGCTAAGGAGGGCCTGACCCACCTGATGTGGGTGCTGCTCGGACCTGGTGATAGCGCCCTCGTGCCGACGCCGAGTTACCCCATCCACTTGGCAGGTCCTGGCTTCGCCGGCGCCACGGTAATCCCCGTGCCGATCGTCGACCCCGCATCGAGTGATCGTGACCCCGGCGATGATTTCTTTGACGCCTTGGCCGAAGCGTGGCTGCGCGCCGAGGTGAAGCCGCGGGTCGTGATTGCGTCGTTCCCGCACAACCCAACCAGCGCGTGCGTCGACCTCAACTTCATGACGCGCCTCGTTGACTTCGCCCTCGAGCACGAGATGATTATCTGCCACGACTTCGCTTACGCCGACTTGGGTTTCGACGGTTATCAGCCTCCCTCAATCCTCCAGGTGCCCCGGGCGAAGGAGTGCGCCGTCGAGTTGTACACGTTGACCAAGTCATTCTCGATGGCCGGTTGGCGCGTCGGGTTCCTGGTCGGCAACGCAGCGGTGGTCGCGGCGCTCACCAAACTCAAGAGCTACCTCGACTACGGCACGTTCCAGCCAGTCCAGATCGCGGCGATCGTCGCGATGAACGAGGCCAAGGAATACCCCAATGAGCTCCGTACGATCTATCAGTCTCGACGCGACGCGCTGATCGAGGGGCTGGGCCGCATCGGCTGGTCGGTGGCGGCCCCGCGCGGTTCGATGTTCATCTGGGCGCCCATTCCCGAGCCCTATCGGGCCATGGGTTCGCTCGCCTTCGCGACCAAGCTCATCGAGGACGCCGACGTGGCTACGAGCCCCGGTGTCGGCTTCGGCCACGGTGGTGACGGGCACGTACGCTTCGCCCTCATCGAGAACGAGGCTCGAACGCACCAGGCGATCCGGTCGCTGCGTCGGGCACTACCCGAACTGCGAGCGAACTAGGCGCTAGACGCCAGGGACGTCGACGTGTACCGACTCGATTGCCCCGAGTCGGGCGTCGGCCACGTGAAAGCGGCTGCTCGTCGGCGCGGTCATCACGAAGAGGGTCGACAGGTCCTCGCCACCGAGTGCGCAGGCGAAGGCCGTTTGGGTCGTCGTCGCCGTTGCGGTGACCGCGCCGCCTTCGGCCACCCGTTGGCAGACATTGGTCGCGGCATTCGCGAACCAGACCTGGCCTTGCGCGTCGAGGCAGATGCCGTCGGGTGCGGCGAATTCGAGTTCGGCCCAGATCCGACGGTCGTACAGTGTCCCGTCATCGGCGATGGAGAAGGCGCTCAAGCGGCCGGCCATCGTCTCGGCGATGATGAGCGTCGAACCGTCCGGCGTGATCACGGCGCCGTTGGGAAAGGCCATATCGGCCACGACCTGGCGGATCGAGCCGTCGGGGTCGAGCACGACGAGGTTGGTGGTCGGTGGTGGCGAGGCGAAGAGGCCCTCGATGCCGACTCGCGCGATTACGTCGTCGAGGTCGAAACCGAAGTTGCCGACGTAGGCGACACCGGAGGTGCTCGAGGTGAGGTCGTTCGCCCAGAACCCGCAGTAGTCACTGATGTCCGCGTGGACCGAGGTACCGGTTGGACCGACATGAAGCACAAGGTGGTCGGTCATCGAGACGCACAGTTGGTCGCCGTTGGGCAGCCACGCGAGTCCGGACGGTTGACCCGGGACCTCGAACACGAGTTGCTCGTCGCTCCCGTCAGGTGCGATGGTGAACACGCCGTGACGGTAGAAGTCGCTGAACCAGAGTCGTCCATCACGCCAACGTGGACTCTCACCGAAGGCGAGCCCATCCCGGATCCGCGTCGTCTGATAGGTCGCCATGTTCCCCCCCTGGCCAATTCGTGACTCACGCGCGCTCGACGGCGCGCAACCACGAACGATACGCGTTGTCGATCGCGGATGGCTCGCTTGGCTCGAATCGGCGATCGCTACGCCATTCGTCTTCGAGCGACTCGAGCGACGGCCAGAGCCCGCCACTTAGCCCGGCGAGGGTGCCGGCGCCTCGAGCGGTCGCCTCGAGTGACGCACTGCGCACGACGGGCACGCGACAGCCGGCGGCTTGAAGTTCGAGCAGTAGGTCCATGCTCGAGGCGCCACCGTCCGCGCGCAATTCGCGCAAGACAAGGCCCGAGGACGCGAAGGCGTCGAACATCGCGCGCACCTGGTGCGCGAGGGCTTCGACGAGGGCACGCGCGATGTGGGCGCGTCCGGTGGCCTGGCTGAGCCCAACGATGCTGCCGCGCGCGTCGGATCGCCAAAACGGCGAGCCGAGTCCCGTGAAGGCGGGCACAACCTGGACACCCGCCGAGTCCTCGACCCGTCGGGCGAGGGGCTCGAGGTCCGAGGAGGCGGCGATGACGTGCAACTCGTCACGGAGCCATTGGATGGCCGCGCCGGCGACGAAGGCCGAACCCTCGAGGGCGTAGGTCGCGGGTCCGAAGGCGCCGAGGTCCCACGCGACCGTGGTGAGCAGGCCGTCGACGACGTCGGGGATGCTGGTTCCGGCGTTGGCCATGACGAAGGCACCGGTCCCGTAGGTTGCCTTCACGACACCGGCGGAGAAACCGGCCTGGCCGAAGAGGGCCGCCTGTTGGTCACCGAGCATGGCGCAGACCGGAACGCCGGCTAGCTC
>JAKBGV010000098.1 GCA_021837305.1 Actinomycetes bacterium | reverse complement strand
TCTCGACCATGTCGCCCGAGACCATGACCCTGGAGGACGCGCGCCGGCTGCTCGCCCTGCCGCGCGAGGTCGGTCGTCACCCCGAGGACGGCGAGCCCATCCTCGCCCAGAACGGCCGCTACGGCCCCTACCTGACGTGGGGCAAGGAGACGCGTTCACTGGCGAGTGAGGATGAGATCTTCAGCGTGGACCTCGCCAGCGCCCTGGCGCTGCTCGCCCAACCCAAGGCGCGCGGGCGGCGGGCGGCGGCGGGTCCCCTGCGAGAGCTCGGCGAGGACCCGGTGACCAAGCGGATGATCGTCGTGCGCACGGGTCGCTTCGGCCTCTACGTGACCGACGGTGAGTCCAACGCGACGCTGCGCCTCGGCGACACACCCGAGACCATCACCTTGGACCGAGCCGGTGAGTTGCTCGCCGAGCGTCGGAACGCCGAACCCTCGACGCGTCGGGCACCGGCGAAGAAGGCCGCCGCGAAGAAGGCCGCCGCCAAGAAGACGACCGCGAAGAAGACCGCGGCGAAGAAGGCCACCGCGAAGGCGACGGGTGCCACGAAGCGTGCGGCGACCGCTGTCGGCTCGGCCGCCAACGCCGCGCTGGCCGCACGCGTTCGAAGCGACGATCGATGAGTCGCGGTCGCTTCGTCGTCTTCGAGGGCATCGACGCGAGCGGCAAGAGCACCCAGGCCCGGCGCGTCGCCGAGGACCGTGGGGCTCGCTTCACGTTCGAACCCGGTGACACACCCCTCGGCGCGGACCTTCGTCGTTGGTTGCTCGACGCCAGCGCCCCGATGAGCCCGGTCACCGAGTCGCTCCTGATGCTCGCGGACCGCTCCCACCACGCGGCGACGGTCATCGAGCCCGAGCTGGCGGCGGGCCGTCCGGTCGTGAGCGACCGGTACTGGGCGTCCTCGATCGCCTATCAGGGTTACGGCGGCGGGGTCGACCTCGCCCTGCTGCACGCGGCGACCGAGCTCGCCATCGGTGATTGTCGACCCGACGTGACTGTCCTGCTCGACGTCCCCGTCGAGGTCGCCGACGAACGACGGCTCCGCGACCACCGCGACCGGTTCGAGTCGGCCGACGTGGCGTTCCACGAACGCGTGCGCGCGGGGTACCTCGAGCTCGCCGCCGCCGACCCCGCCCACTGGCGCGTCGTTAACGGCGCCGATGACCTCGCGACGGTCTGCGCGGCGGTCGACGCCGTGCTCGCCGAGGTGTGGCCCGGTGCCTGACGTCTTTGACCGCCTCGTGGGACAGGCGCGGGCGGCGGAACTGCTGCGACAGTACGTGCGCCACCCGGTGCACGCCTTCCTCGTGGTCGGACCGGACGGGTCGAACCTGCGCGACACCGCGATCGCCATGGCGGCGGCGCTGCAGTGCCCCGAGCACGGCTGTGGCGTGTGCGAGGCCTGCCGACTCGTCCTCTCGGGGGCCGACACCGACGTCACGGTGGTCGAGCGCGCGGGCCTGTCGTGGCGGGTCGACGAGCTGCGCGAGGCCGAACGGCTGAGCCGTCGGCGCCCGCTCGGCGACGGCTACCAGATCGTCATCCTCGAAGACGTCGAACTCACGGTGACCGGCACCGCGCCGTCGGCGCCCGCACTGCTGAAGACCCTCGAGGAACCGCCGCCGCGCACCGTCTTCGTGCTGACGGCCCACGAGACGCCACCCGCGCTCGACACCATCGTGTCGCGCTGTCTCGAGGTGCGCTTGCGCGCGCTCGGCGACGACGACGTCGCCGCGATCGTCATGGCCGACGGCGTCGAGGAGTCCCTCGCGCGCACCGCGGCGGCGGCGGCCAACGGCGACGTGCGTCGCGCCCGGATCCTCGCGCGCGACGAGGCGCTGGTACAGCGGGCGGCGCAGTGGCGGTCCGTGCCCGAACGCTTCGACGGGTCACCGGCCGGTGCGACGCGCATCGTCGAGGAGATCGTGCGGGCACTCGACGACGCCGTGGCACCGCTCGTCGCCCTCCAACAGGACGAGGCGACTCGTCGCGCGGACGAGGCCCGCGAGCTGGGGCTGCGCACGGGGAGTCGGCGCGACCTCGAGGCGGCCTTCAAGCGCGAGCAGCGTCGATTTCGCACCGACGAGCTGCGTTTCGGGGTCCGGGTCCTCACCGAGGTCTACCGACGGCGGCTGGCCGACGCGCTCGACGACGAGGTGGACGCCCGCTCCACCGGCCGGGTCCGCGCCGCCATCGACGCGATCGAGATGCTGGGGGAGGCCAATCGACGCCTGTCGACGTCGCTCGACGAGAACCTGTTGCTGTACGACCTGATGCTGTCGCTCAGTTCGATCTGACGTCGGTCGGCCCCGACGCCATCGGGTAATCTGGCTTCTTACGCCTGGGTAGCTCAGTCGGTAGAGCAGCGCATTCGTAATGCGCAGGTCAAGGGTTCGAATCCCTTCCCAGGCTCCCAGTTCGCGCGCGCACCGCGCGGGCGAAGTCGGCCGATCGGGCCTCCCAGTTTCGGTAGTGATCGAAGCTGGGGGCCGCCGGTGACAGCAGGACGACCCCGCCGTCCACGAGGAAGTCGCGCGCGTAGCCGACCGCGTCATCCAGGTCGCGCGCCGGGTACTGGATGACGTCGGGTACCAGCGCCGCGACGACGGCGCCGATGCGCGCACCGACGTCGCCCGTCGTGACGAGCGTGGTCGGGCGACGTCGGTCGCGCAGCGCGCGGGCGAGGGGGTCGTAGTCCACGCCCCGGTCGTAACCGCCGACGATCAGGGCGACGGCATCGTCGGCGAACGTCTCGAGCGCGGCGACCGTCGGCAGTGGCGCGGTGGCGAGACCGTCGTCGACGTAGCGCCAGGTCCGAGTGGCGTCGCGTTCGGTGTCGATCAGCGCGAGGCGTCCCGCCAGGGGCTCAAAGGCTGCGGCGCGCGCGTGGGCGGCCTCGAGCACGTCGGCGCGCGCGCGGCCCGTGGCGGCCACCACGGTCGCGATGGCGGTGCCGACGTTGCGCTCGTTGTGCGCGCCGATGAGGTGCAGCTGTGCCGCGAGTCCCGACTCGTCCGTCGGGGCTACGACGACCTCGCCGCCGAGCTCGCTGCGTCGCGAGGTCAGCTCGATGACGTCGGGCACGATCGTGACGTGCTCGCCAGTCGCGCGGGTCAGTGACAGCTTGTCCCGCTGGTACTGGGCGAGGCCGCCGTGCCAGTCGAGGTGGTCCGCCCCGAGCGAGGTGACGACGACCACGCAGGGGGCGACCGCGACGTCCACGCACTGGTAGCTCGATATCTCGACGACCGACCAGCCGAGGCTCGTGTCGACGGACGGGTCGTAGGGGGGCAGGCCGATGTTGCCGAGGCGCTCGGAGCGCTCGCCGAGGCAGGTGAGGAAGAAGTCGACTAGGGCGGTCGTCGTCGACTTGCCCTTGGTGCCCGTGATGCCGATGACGCGCGAGCGGTCCGCGTCGAGGAGCCAGAGGTTCAACGCCGAGGTGACCGGCACGGTCGCCTCGAGGGCGAGGACGTCGGGTCGACGTCGCGCGATGCCCGGGCTCTTGATGACGACGTCGCAGGTGGCGA
>JAKBGV010000027.1 GCA_021837305.1 Actinomycetes bacterium | reverse complement strand
GACCAGCGTTCACGTAGGTCGTGCTGCTCGGCAGTATGAGCGACACCGACGCCACGGCCTCATCGACGACTGCGCGGTCGATACCGAGTCGGGACGCGGCTCGTAGCGCCTCGGTACGCAAGAGGTGTGAGGACCAGAGCGAGTCATGGGCCACGCACCACGCCCGCAGCGCGGGCGACTCGTCTTCGAGTACGAGCAATTTGAGGAACGCCGACGTGTCGAGGTACCAGACCATCAGCGCTCGCCGCGCAGTTCGTCGAGCACCGTCGAACTCGCGCGAACGGCGGGCGCCGGCGACGCGAGCGACGCCACATCGCGTCGCGCGGGTTCGACCCGACCCGACGCCACCAACGCCGCCGCACCGGTGACGTTGGCCGGCGAACTCAGGATCGCGACCAAGCGACCCCGGTCGGTAACCCCGATGACCTCGCCCTGGGCGACTCGACGGAGCGCGGCCGACGCGTGCTGCTGGAGCTCACGGACGCCGATCGTCTTCATGTGCGTCAATTGTAGTACATGCGTCTTTGAGCCAGACTGGCTCGTTCACCCTGATCCACGTAGTCGCTGTCAGCCAGTGAGCCCGTAGCGCGCGAGGTAGGGCGCCGCCACCGCGCGCTGCGCGGCCGAGGGGTGCAGGGTGAGGAACACCCGGAACTGGGTCTTCGCGAGCGCGGCGTTGCCCGGGGTGTCACTCGCCGCGATGGCGTAGTAGAGACGCGCACCGGGATCACTCGGGGCGACGGTGATCGCGCGACGAAGCAGCGATGTGGCGTAGTCGACGAGCCGCGCATCCTTCGCCGAGCTACCGGCCGAGAAGTCGAGCCACCCCGTCTGGGTGATCGCGACCACGTTGCGCGAGTCCAGTGCCAGCACCTGGGCGTACGCGGCGAGGGCCGCCACGTCGTTCTGATTCGCGACGTCGGCCTCGGCCTCGGTGAGCAGTTGGGTGATCCGCGCGCTGTGGCCGAGGGTGATCGACCCGGTGATCGAGGTGCCGGCCTGGCGGGGCCCGATCGCGGACCACAGGATGACCGCGAGCGCGCCGGCGAAGGCGAGCGCCGCCACGGCGAGCCACCACTGGCGCCGTACCCGCACGGTGGGCCGGTCGTGCGCCGAGGCTTCGAGCTCGGGAATCGCCGTGGCGCGTTCCACGAGCGCGGCGATCGCGGCACCCTCGCGCGCCTCGATCGCGGCGAGTGCCGCGGCGCTCAGTTCGCCCGCGGCGAACTCGCGGCGCGCGTCGGCGAGGGAGGCCTCACGAAGCGCCAACTCGTCGTCGATCTCGCGGCGCTCGCTCATCGCCGCCTCGCCAGTCGCGCCCCGACCCCGATCAGCACGAGCACGCCGAGCAGGGGCACGAGCCAGAGCACGACCCCGATCCCCGAGGTGGGCGGGCTCAACAGGACCGACGGGCCGTAGGTCGACTCGAGCCGGGTGAGGATCGACGAGTCGTTCACGCCCGCCGCGACGAGCCGGGTGATCTCGTGGCGCACCGCGAGTGACGAGGTCGAGGTCGACTGGGCGACCGACAGGTCCTCACAGGACGGACAGCGCACCAGCGTCTCGAGGTGCGCCACGCGCGCGGCCGCACTCGGCGCGTGCGGGTTCACGACCGCGACCGCGATCGCCACCACGACGAGCGCGGCGAGGAAGGTCCACACGGACCCGAGGCGTCTCACGCGCGCACCCGCGCGACGACCGCGCGTAGCTGGGCGGCCGTGACCGGGCCGAGGAGGGTTGCCGCGATGCGGCCGTGGGCGTTGATGATGAAGGTCGTCGGTGGCGAGGTCACCCCGTAGCGGTTCGCGATCGCGCCGCCGGGGTCCACGACCGAGGGGTAGAGCGAGCCGTAGTGGCGCGAGAAGGCGCTCGCCGCGGCGACCGAGTCGTTGAAGACCACTCCGACCACGGCCACCCCGTGACCTCGCATCGCCCAGGCGAAGGTCGACAGCTCGGGCGCCTCGGCGACGCACGGCCCGCACCACGAGGCCCAGAACGAGAGCACGACGACCTTGCCGCGGTCGCTCGCGAGCGAGAAGTGGCCCCCGCCAAGCTCGGGTCCGACGACCGCGGGGGCCACGTGGCCGAGCAGCGGACTCGGGGCGCTCGTCGCCTCGGAGACGGGGTGTCTCGTCGCGAGCAGCAGTGAGAGGCCCGTCGCCACCACGAGCACGGCGATCGCGCTGAGCGCCACCGAGCGTCTCACACGGCCTCCTCGACGTGGCGCCGACGCACGAAGGCGACGGCGCTGCCGAGTCCGACGAGCAGCCCGCCGATCCAGAGCCAGGCGAGCAGGGGCTCGACGGTCACCCCGAGCACGACCGAGCCGGCCGGCAGGTTGCTCGCGAGCTGGGCGCCCGAGGCCGCGCCGTTGCCGCCCACGGCGTCAAAGGTCACGTAGACGTCACGCACCAGGTTCGAGTCAATCGCGGGCGTGCCGACCGACTGGGTCGATCGACCGTTGAAGGTGGTGATCGCCGGGTAGAGCGTCGCGTGCCCGACGGTGACGACGAGCTCGGTCGCGTGCTCGAGGGCGTTGGTGACGGTGCGAAAGCCGTGGAACCCGACGTACTGGCCGGCGACCACCGTCGACTGGCCGGTCGCGAGGGTGACCTCGCTGCGCGTCGCGTACGAGGTCGAGGTCACGATGCCGAGCGCGAGCACGACGACCCCGAGGTGCACGATCATCCCGCCGGTCGACGGCGCGCGCAGCGCGCGACGTAGCGACCCGCGCCGGTGCGCGGCGAGCAGCGCCAGTCGAAGTGTGCGCAGCGCCGCCCCGGCGGCGGCCGCGGCGAAGAAGCAGGCGACGAGCTCGACCCAGCGGTCCACGCCGGCGAGCAGCAGCACGACGACGAGCGCGAGCGCCGACCAGGCCGAGACGCGCACCCGTCGCCAGAGCACCGCGACGTCGACGGTGCGCCAGCTCACGAGCGGGGCGACGGCCATCAGGGCGAGCAGTAGCACCGACAGCGGGGCCGCGACCGCGGCGAAGTAGGGCGAGCCCACGGTGACCTGGGCGCCGTTCACCGCCTGGTAGAGCAGGGGGAAGACGGTCCCGAGCAGCACCACGATCGCGAAGCCCACGAAGAGCACGTTGTTGGCGACGAAGAGCCCCTCGCGCGAGAGGGGGTGGTCGACCCCGACGGGGCTGCGCAACCGGTCACCGCGCCAGGCGAGCAGCCCTCCGCCCCCGACCACGACGACGAAGAAGAACCCGATGAGTAGCGGCCCGAGTGTCGAGGACGAGAAGGCGTGCACGCTCTGGAGGACCCCCGAGCGGGTGAAGAACGTCCCGAGCACCGTCAGGGCGAAGGTCGCGATCGCGAGCGAGAGGTTCCAGATCCGAAACAGGCCCCGCCGGTCCTGGACGATGACCGAGTGGATGTAGGCGGTCGCCGTCAACCAGGGCAACAGTGCGGCGTTCTCGACGGGGTCCCAGCCCCAGAAGCCGCCCCAGCCGAGCACCTGGTAGCTCCACCACGCCCCGAGCACGATGCCGAGCGAGAGCGCGCCCCACGCGAGCACCGTCCAGCGACGCTGCTCGAGGGGCCAGCGGTCCTGGACCCGGCCCGTGACGAGCATGGCGATCGCGAAGGCGAAGGGCACGCTGAAGCCGACGAAGCCGAGGTAGAGCAGGGGCGGGTGCATCGCGACGAGCGGGTTGTCCTGCAAGAGCGCGTTCGGGCCGGCCCCCTGGTGCACGACGGCGGGGTTCGCGAGGAAGGGGTCGGCCGGCCCGACCATCAAGAAGGTGAAGAAGGCGCTCGACGCGAACAGCACCGCCGAGGCCACACGCACGACGTCGTCGTCGCGTTCGCGCCGGTAGTACAGCACGACCCCGACGAGCAGACCGTTGAGCAGCAGCACCCAGAGCAGCAGCGAGCCCTCGAGGGCCGACCACATACCCGTGATCGAGTAGAGCAGCGGCGTGAAGGTCGCGTTGTTCTCGGCCACGTAGGCGAGCGAGAAGTCGTGCGTGATGAGCGCGTACTGCATGACCGAAACGGCGAGCACGACCCCGCCGAGGGCGAGCAGCGCGAAGAACCGGCCGTGGGCCGCGCGACTACGGCGCCCGCGCCACTGGTCGAGGGCCCCGAGGACGGCCGCCGCGAGGGCGACGTCCAACCCGACGCGCCCGAGCGTCTCGATCATCGCACCGACCCGTTGGGGGCCTTCACGCGGTTGGGGTACTGGGCGATGTAGGCGGCGGTGTGCTTGACCATGATCGAGCTGCCGAGGAAGGTCGTCGAGCTCGCCGAGGGGAAGTGCCCGACGACCACGACCGGGATGTTCGCCTGGAAGAGCTGGGGCGGCGTGCCGGTCGAGTCCACGGGGATCGAGCCGCGAGGTCCCGTCACGACGAAGTCGGTGCCGACGTCGGTGCGCCGGATCGAGTGGGGCTCGACGACCCCTTCGAGACGGATCACCCCGGTGCCGATCGACGCCCGGCTCGAGAGGACCTCGTCGACGGTCTTGAAGTAGTTGAGGTTGTGCAGCAGCCCCTGACTGAGCAGCGCCACGATCGCGAGGGCGAGGACCACGAGCACCGCGAGCGAGCGTCGCCGACTGCGGCTCGCCGACGGCGGTGGCGCGACCGGGGTGAGCTCGGGCCGCTCAGTGACGGTCACGGGTGCGCCACCAGATCGAGAAGGCGTAGAGGGCGAGGCCGCCGAAGGCGAACCCGTAGCCCGCGAGGACGTAGTTCACGAGCGACCCTCGAGGACCCGCGCGGCGAGCGCGTCGGCGATGGCGCTGTCCCCGAGCGTCTCGCGCGCGACCTCGAGACGGTAGCGGGCGCGCAGGAGCCAGCAGTAGGCGAGCGAGAAGGCGACGAAGCTGATGAGCAGGGTCCAGGCCATGATCCCGTGGATGAGCAGCGTTCGGTTCGCGGTGAAGACCGTCGCACCCTGGTGCAGGGTCTTCCACCACAGCACCGAGAAGTGGATGATCGGCACGTTGATCGCCGAGAGCACCGCGAAGACGGCGCTGCGCTTGGCGCGCAGCTCGGGGTCGTCGTTCGCGCGCCGTAGCGCCAGGTAGCCAACGGCGAGCAGCCCCAGGATCGCCGTCGAGGTGAGCCGCGCGTCCCAGGCCCACCAGACGCCCCAGGTCGGTCGACCCCAGATCGAGCCGGTGATCAACGTGAGCGATATGAAGACGAGGCTCACCTCCATCGCGCTGTGGGCGACGCGGTCGGCGGTGGCCGACCGGGTGCGCGGCCAGAGGTAGAGCACGCTCGCGATCGTCGCGGTGCCAAAGGAGAGGTAGAGCGCGACCCAGGCGACCGCGGGGTGCACGTAGACGAGTCGCGCGAGGTTGCCCTGGACCTTGTCCGGGGGGGTCACGACGAGTCCGAGCCAGATCGTGAGGGCCATGGCGACGAGGGTCACCGGGCCCAGTAGACGTTGAACGAGCTGTTTCATCACGATTCCTCGAGAACACCGTAAAGGAGTACGCCGACCGCGAGGTACGCGACCAGCGCGACCAGCGTAATGACCCACCACTCCCAGGGCGACCCCCCAGCGAGCGCGGCTGAGAAGGACCGCTCGCCCGCGATCAAGAGCGGCGCGAACCCCGGTAGCGCGAGCACCGGCAAGAGCGTCGTCGGCGCCGCGCCCTCCCCGGTCAGGGCCCCGTAGAGCGTCCCGGCGGCCGCGAGCGCGGCCAGGGTGAGCACGAGGCTCGGCACCGCTTCGAGCGAGCCCACGAGCGCGGTGTGCAAGAACAGCACCGTCCCGGCGAGCAACACCGCACCGATCACCCACAGCTCGACGGCGAGCGCGAGCGCCTTGCCGAGGAAGACGCCGCCGGGGTCGAGCCCGAGCGTGGCGACCGACGCGCGGGTCCCCGGGGTGCGCTCGATGGCTTGGCTGCGATTGATCGCGAGCAGCGTGACGAGCAGCACCACGAGGTAGAACAGACCCGGTCCGGCGCTCGAGTGCCCCGCGCGCGTCGGCCCGAGCGCGAGACCACTCAAGACGAGCGCCATCACGCCGAAGGGCACGACCTGCCAGAGCAGGACGCGGCTTCGCCACTCGATGCGCAGGTCCTTGCCCGCGACGAGTCGGGCCGTCGCGATCACGAGGACGCCACGACCCGTCCCCCGGCGAGGGTGAGCGTGCGGCGCGCCTGGGTGGTACGAAGCGGGTCGTGCGCGCTCGCCACGACCGTCGCCCCGGCCGCCACGACGTCAACGAGGAGCTCGTCGAGCAGGGCGCGGCCGGCGTCGTCCAGCGAGGCGTAGGGCTCGTCGAGCAGCCAGATCTCCGGTCGGCGCACGAGCAGCCACGCGAGCGCGAGGCGACGACGCTGGCCGGCGGAGAGCCGTCGGGTCGTGGTGCGTGAACGCTCGGCGAGGCCCACGCGCGCGAGGGCCGGGGCGACGTCGGCGAGGGGTCGGTCAAGGGCCCGACAGGCGAAGTGGAGGTTCTCCTCCACGCTCAGGTCGTCATAGAAGGAGCCCTCGTGACCGAGCCAGCCGACCCGTCGACGCAGCACCCGACGGTCCCCTCGGGCGAGGTCCACTCCCGCGACAACGCCACGACCCCGCGAGAGCGGGTCGAGCCCGCCGAGCAGGCGCAGCAGGCTGGTCTTGCCCGCACCGTTCGCGCCCACGACGACGGTGAGCGTCGCAGGCTCGAGGCGCAGCGTCACCCCCGCGAGCACCGGGAACCCCCCCGTGAGTACGACGGCCTCCTCGAGCTCGGCGACGGGCGGCGCCGTCACCGTTGCAGGGCGTGGACGTCGGCCGCCACCATCATCTCGATCAGGCCGTAAAAGTCGACGTCGCACTTCCAGTCGAGCTCGCGGTGGGCCTTGGTGGCGTCACCGATGAGCAGGTCGACCTCGGCCGGTCGCAGGAAGGCCGGGTCCACGACGACGTGGTTCTCCCAGGCGAGTCCCACCGCGGCGAAGGCGACCTCGCAGAGCTCGCGCACCGAGTGGGTCTCCCCGGTCGCCACGACGAAGTCGTCGGGCGTGTCGCGCTGGAGCATCGCCCACATGGCGCGCACGTAGTCCCCCGCGTAGCCCCAGTCGCGCTGGGCGTCGAGGTTGCCGAGACGCACCTCGCGCTGGCGACCGGCCTTGATGGCGGCGGCGGCGTGGGTGACCTTGCGGGTGACGAACTCGAGGCCACGCCGGGGCGACTCGTGGTTAAAGAGGATCCCCGACGAGGCGTGCAGCCCGTAGCTCTCGCGGTAGTTGACAGTGATCCAGTGGCCGTAGACCTTGGCGACGCCGTAGGGGCTGCGCGGGTAGAAGGACGTCAGTTCGTTCTGGGGCACCGAGCGCACCCGACCGAACATCTCCGACGAGCTCGCCTGGTAGAAGCGGATGGTGGGGTCGACGATGCGGATCGCGTCGAGCAGGCGGGTCACGCCGAGTGCGGTCGTCTCACCGGTGAGGACCGGCTGGCTCCACGAGGCCTGCACGAAGCTCTGGGCGGCCAGGTTGTAGACCTCGCGCGGGCGGTGGTCACGCAGCACGTTGATAAGCGAGACCTCGTCCATGAGGTCACCCGAGACGAGGGTCAGGCGGTCCTGGATGTGGCTGATTCGCTCGATGTTCACCGTCGAGCTGCGTCGCATCAGGCCGACGACGTCGTAGCCCTCGGCGAGCAGCAACTCGGCCAGGTACGAGCCGTCCTGCCCAGTTATCCCGGTGATGAGCGCTTTGGGGGTCAGAACGTCCTCCACTCGGCCACGGCGATTGCCGACACGCCATGCTACTACCGGACAATTCGAGCTTCGGCCCTATCCTGAGGACGTGCGCGTCGCCCTGGTCAGCTTTCGCCTCGGCGGCGTCGACGGGGTCTCCATCGAGGTCGCGAAGTGGGCGGGGGCGATTTCCGCCCTCGGCCACGAGGTCGTCACGGTCGCGGGCGAGGGTCCGGTCGATCGTCGACTGGGTGGCCTCGCCATCGGGTCAAACAGCCCTCCGAGCGCCGAGGAGCTCGAAGACGCACTCAGCGACGCAGACCTCGTCATCGTGGAGAACCTCCTCTCGCTCCCCCTCAACCCGGACGCGGCCGACGTCTGTGCCGCGGTCCTGCGCGGTCGCCCCGCGATCCTGCACCACCACGACCTGCCCTGGCAGCGCGTCCACCTCGCCCACCTCGACGCCGTCCCCGACGACCCGCACTGGCGACACGTGACGATCAACGAGCGAAGCGCACTCGAACTCGAAGAGCGCGGGATCGCGGCGACGACGATCTACAACGCCTTTGACTGCGACCCGCCGGTCGGTGAGCGCCGGCGCACCCGCGCCGCGCTGCGCCTGGACGACGAGCCCCTCGTCCTCTTGCCGAGTCGGGCGATCGCGCGCAAGAACGTCGCCGGCGCGCTCGAGCTCGCCGGCGCGCTCGACGCCGTGCTCTGGTTGCTCGGCCCAGCCGAGGACGGCTACGACGACGAGCTCGCCTCGTTGCTCGACTCGAGCCCCGTCGAGGTCCGCCGCGGCCCGGTCGGCTCGATCCACGACGCCTACGCGGCCTGTGACCTCGTGGTGCTCCCCTCCACGTGGGAGGGCTTCGGGAACGCGACCATCGAATCGGTCACCCACCGTAAACCACTCGCCGTCTACCCCTACCCCGTCCTCGCCGAACTACGCGCCCGCGGTCTCTCGTTCTTCGACCTCGAGGACCTCGAGGGGATCGCGGCGTGCCTCGAGCACCCCGACGTCGCGCGAGTCGAGCACAACCTCGCGGTCGCTCGCGCCCACTTCAACCTGGCCGACCTTCCGGGTCGGCTCGCGACCCTCCTCGGGGACGCCGTGGGCCACTAGGCTGATCGCGATGCTGATCGACCAGGACCGGCCCCGGTACGCGGAGCGGCGCGCGCATCTCTTCGGCGTTGCGCGTTCGATCTTCGCCGAGCGCGGCTTCCAGGCGACGACCATGGACGACATCGCCCGCGAGGCCGGCTTCACCAAGCCGATCCTCTATCAGTACTTCGCCTCCAAGTCCGACCTCTACCGCGAGATCGTGGCCGAGACCGCCCAACGACTGCTCGCGCGGCTCACGACCGCCGTCGATGCCGTCGAGTCGCCCCGCGTGAAGATCGAGGTGGCCTTTCGGGTCTACTTCGACATGGTCGTGCGCGAGACCGACGCATTCCGGATCCTCTTCATTCACCGCCACGAGGGTGAGACCGCGAAGGAGCTCGCCCGCCTCGAACTCGGACTGGTCTCGTTCCTCGAGCCCTACATCAACCTCTCGATCTCCGACGAGCACCGCCGCCAGCTCGCGGCCGGGGTCGTCGGGATCGCCGAAGGCGCCGCGATGACCTGGCTCGTCCAGCAGGACGCGAACGGCTGGCCCGAGCCCTCACCGGCTGAGGCCGAGCGCCTCGCCGCGCGAAGCGCCACCCTCGCCTGGGGTGGACTGCGCGCCGTCCAACAGGACTGACACCCACCGGCCTCGCACCACCTCGGTCACCACACCCAACGGCGCGGCCGTACCGCGCTGTCAGGTGACGGCGAGCACCGTCAGAAAGACCTGGGCCAACTCGAAGAGGTGATGCGCGCAGGCGTCGTAGACGGCCTGGTCGCCGCCGGCCGGGTCCGCGACGTCAAAGGCGGGGTCGGGGTCGTTCGCCGAGACGACCGCCACCTGAGTGGACCACGGCTCGTCGAGCGGCGCCTGACGCACGAACTGACCGAGCGAGCAGCACGACAGCGCGAAGGCCGGGAACGCACGACGCACGTAGTGGACCTGGTCGGCCTCGGCGGTGAGCACGAGGTCGGCCCACTCGAGGTCGGCGAGCTCGAGCTGATGACTGCGGTGAGCGTTCGGTGACGGCGCGTCAAGTTCGTCGACCGAGAGCAGCGCGTCGCGGGTGCGGGCGCTGATCGATGAACCCTCGACGGCGTGCGTGCCCGCGCTTCGCACCTCGAGGGGATGCCCCGACTCGGGACCGAGCGCCTCGAACATCGTCGCGAGCATGACCGATCGCGCCACGTTGCCCGAGCAGAGCGTTACGATTCGAAGGTCCCGGTCCACGACCACGAACCCTACTGGCGTGGCGCGCCGTTCCGTGTCCGATACCCGGGACATCGGCGGCCCTCGCCAGCACGGGGCGATGCGGCCACGCGTCGTCGAAGTTGACACCGTCGATGGAGGTGAGCAGGTCGATGCGAAGTGGCGGATGCCCCAATTGCACGACGACGTCAGGGGTCACGAAATCCGCTTCCTTCAGCCCGAGAGACCCGAATCCAAACGACGTCAGCGCCGCCATCACTCGTCGAGCGTTCTCGGTGTCAACCCAGACCCACGTGTCGAGATCGCCCGTATAGCGCGGTAGGCCATGTGCAGCGAGCGCCTACCCGCCGACGATGAAACCGGACACCGTTATCGATGAACGACGCGACAAACTCGTTGAAGTCGGGGTCGAGATCCATCACCACCCCCGATAGCGCGCTGTCGCAGCACTTCGACGGCCGCAACACGCTTCGATGGCTCGACGTCACGCCAACACGTGATCTCGTCGGGCTCATCATGCAATGGGTAGCGCGTGACGACGAGCCTCATCCCCCCTCGGTACTCACGCGACACGTAACAATTCTACCCGTCGATGTGTCCGCGAACGTCGCTACCCCTGGCCGGTGAGGGCCTGCAACGCGAGGCTCGAGAGTGTCACCACGACCCACAAACTCGCCCCGAGGGCCAGTGGCCGGAACCCGGCACGACGGATGTCGCGCAGCCGGGTGGAGAGACCGATGGCGGCGAGTGCGATCGCGATGAAGACCTGGGCGAGATCACCGAGGTAGTGACTGACGTGGGCCGGTACGACGCCGACGCTGTTGAGGATGACGGCGCCGACGAACCAGACGATGAACCACGGGAAGATCGCGACGAGGCGAGCGCGCGTCACCTTCTCGCCCGCCGCCAGCTCACGCTTCTCCTCGGCGCGCGTGCGCCAGAAGGCGAGGAACAGCGCGATCGGGATGATCATCAGCGTTCGGGAGAGCTTCACAATGATCGCGTACGAGGAGGCGGCGTGACCGTAGACCGTGGACGCCGCGACGACCGAGGAGACGTCGTTGATCGCCGTGCCCGCGAGCAGGCCGAACGAGTGCTGGGAGAGATGCATCGCGTGACCCATGAGCGGGAAGGTCAACACCGCGACGACGTTGAAGGTGAAGATCGTGGCCACCGCGTAGGCGACGTCACGCTCGGGTGCGTCGATCACCGCGTCGGTCGCGGCGATGGCTGAGGCCCCACAGATCGCTGTACCGACCCCGATGAGGGTCCGCACGTCCCCGACGACGCCGAGCCAGCGTCCGATCAACCACGCGGCGAAGAGCGCGATCGAGAGTGTGCCGAGCAGGACCGGGAGCGAGGAGACACCGGTCGAGGCGACCTGGTGCAGGGAGAGCCCGGTGCCGAGCAACACGATCGAGGCCTGCAGGACCCGCTTGCTCGCCACGTGCAGGCCGGGCTTCAGCCGCTCGCTCGCCGGACGCACCAGGGCGACGACGATGCCGATGACAATGGCGATCACCGGCGCACCGACGATCGGTGCGAGGTGAGCGACGACCGTCGCCCCGACGCCGATCACGCTCGCGAGGATGAGCCCGGGCGCCACGCGCGCCACGCGACCCGTCGACGCCACCGTCGTAGAACTCGCGGCAATGGTGGCCTCGGCGGGCTCATTGGACTCGATTTCGGTGGGTTCGATGGTCATGGGACCTCCTCGTCATCCAGTCTCGACGCGCGCGGGCCCGCCGACTTGGTCGAGTTCGACCCCTCGTTATAATCAGCGATTATGACTACCCACGACCAGTGGCCCGACCTCGTGGCCCTCGAGTTGCTGGTCAGTGTGGCCGAGACCGGGTCGATCCGACAGGCCGCGCTGGTGCACCACATCAGTCAGCCCGCGGCGAGCGTTCGCATCCGGGGTCTCGAGTCGGCGCTCCAACTCCGCCTCGTCGAACGGCACACGACGGGCGCACGGCTCACCCCCGATGGCCTCGCCGTCGTCGGCTGGGCCGACAAGGTGCTCGCCGCGATGCGCGCCCTCGCGAGCGGCGCGCGGGCACTGCGCCTCGACGAGGACTCACAACTACGCCTGGCGGCGAGTCTCACGGTCGCGGAGTATCTCCTGCCCACGTGGCTCGCCCCGCTCTACGCGACGACCCCCGCGGCGGTGTCACTGCGCATGGCCAACTCCGAGGAGGTCGCCGCGCTCTTCGCGCGCGACGAGGTCGACCTCGGCTTCGTCGAGGGGGCGTCACTCCCCGACGGGCTCCAGGGTCGCACCGTCTACCGCGACGAGCTGGTCGTCGTCGTCGCCCCGGGTCACCCGTGGTCGCGTCGGCGAACACCGCTGACCCCCACGATGCTCGCTGACGCGCCCCTCGTGAGTCGAGAGCCCGGATCGGGAACCCGTCAGGTCCTCGTCCACGCCCTCGCGCGGGTGGGCCTCGCCCCGACGATTGCGGTCGAACTCGCCTCGACGACGGCGATCAAGGCCGCCGTCGGGACTGGGCTCGGTCCCGCCGTCCTCAGCCGCCTCGCGGTCGCGGCCGAGTTCGCGGACCGGCGCCTCGTCGCGGTCCCCGTGACGGGCCTCAACCTGACGCGTTCGATCCGAGCGGTCTGGCGAGCACACAGCGAACTCAGCGCACCGGCGCGTACGTTGCTCGGCGCGATCGCCGGCCACGGTTCAGTGTCGGGGTAGCGCGTGGCGGCCGCGGTCGAGTCGGCGGTCGATGAGGACCACGACGAACGCGCCGATGAAAGCAAAGACAAAGGAGCCGACGATGTCGATCGGGCTGTGCACGTGGGCGGCGACTCGAGCGGCGCTGACGAGCAGGGCGTTCACGAGCAGGGCCAGTGAGAAGGGCTTGGAGTAGCGCCAGAACGAGAAGGCGAGGAACGAAGTCAACAGCGCGTGGTCCGAGGGGAAGCCATTATCAGCGGCGTGGGCGAAGAGCGGTTTGACGTGGTCACGAACGAATGGCCGCGTGTCGTAGTAGAAGTGGCCGCCGAGTCGCGCGAGGCCGAGTGCGATCAGTCCCCCTACGATGAGCTGCCAAGCCAGGGTGAACTTCACCGGGCGCGAGGCGCGCAACCAGTAGACGGCAACCCCCACCACGCTGAGTATGAGGAAGTATTCGGCGACGAAGACGATGACGGAGTCGATTGCACCAGTCTAGAAGTTGGCTGACGGAATCGGAGTCACCGATCGTGGGACCCCGATTCTGCTCGTCGCGGCCGTAACGTCGAAGTCGAAACGACGTTAATCCCTAGTTTTCGGGCAACACTGTAGCGATGGCCTGGGCCAGCAGCTGTTGTCCAAGCACCGATGGGTGGATGTTGCACGTGCCGTCTGGGAGTTTGATCAGCAGGCCCGACATCAGCGATTCCCGAGTGGCGAGCTCGGCCTTGGTCTTACGGTCACGAACCGAGTTGATCTTGCGTTACATCGGGCGATGAGGTGACCTCGTTCATCAACTTCCGAATAACTCTTGAGAGACTCCATCGTTCGCTCTGGGCCGCCGCTGATGGATCGCGGTCGCTCTTGAGAGAGCCCGTTGCTTCGCGCCTGTGTTCGTCGGTACGTCAGGTACGTCAATCCCCAAGAATGTTGAGCATTGCTTTACATATTTACATATATTACTCTAGACTGGCATTTGCGTAAATGAGTAAAGCGAATGGGGGCACGATGTCGAAGACCAGTGCGCGAGGCAGGACCACAGCGGGAACCATTGCGGCGGCGATCGAACGCCTCTTCGAAGCACGAACTTGCATCACCACGGCCGAGGTTGCTGCCCAAGCCGGAATCTCGCGGCAGGCGGCCCACTCCCACCTTGCCAAGATGGTGGCCAAAGGCGAGATCCTTCAAGAGGGCGCCAGCCGATCCACCCGTTACCGTCGCCTCGCATCGAGTGAACGCATCTATGAGCTCAAGGAGCTCGACGAGAACGAGGTTTGGGGCAACGAGAAGCGAGTGGTGAGAAACCTCGACCCCGAAGTACTCGAGATCAAGAATGTGGTGCAGATTCTGAATTTCGCGTTCACTGAGATGGTCAACAACGCCATCGACCATTCGCGGGGTACCTACGTCCTCGTTCGATGGTTTCTTAAACCCGACCGAATTACCTTTGAGGTTGAGGACGACGGTGTTGGTGCATTTGCCACGATCCGCGAGGATCGGAATCTCGCCAACGACTTCGAAGCGCTCGGCGATCTCTCGAAGGGCAAGCAGACGACCGATCCCAATCGTCACAGCGGTTTGGGTATCTTCTTCACGTCGCGTATGGTGAATCGTTTCCTCCTGAGCGCCGGACAGATTTCTTGGACCGTTGACAACGAGATCGATGACGTGGCCTGGGGCTGGTTGCACGAACCGAGGACTGGAACCTTGGTGCGCTGCGAGATCAGACGCGACACCGCGGTCGCGCCTCGCGACGTCTACGCCACACTTGCTAATCCGGCAACGGGGCGATTTGACAAGACAACGATCCACATCAACCTTTTCAAAGAGCACGGTGACAGTTTCGTGTCGCGCACTGAGGCCAAGGCGATTGGGACTCGTCTTGAAGGCTTTGGAGAAATCGAACTCGACTTCGCTGGAATATCGGAGATAGGACAAGGATTCGCCGACCAGCTCTTCAGAGTGTGGGCTCGAGAGAATCCTTCGTCGCGTCTCATACCAGTCAACGCGAATCCGGCGATTCTCGCGATGATCGCGGCCATGCGGCCCCGTGATTGAGTCGACCGCGGTTGAATCAAGCCGCACTGCGAAGTACGACTCACCACGCATGACCTCAATCCTCTTCGGGCGGCGCAGTTGGGTTACCCCATCGGTAAACAACGAAGCCCCTTCGGCAAACAATGGAGATGTGGGGCGGTAGGTCGACGCGAGCCGTCCATGCGGCGGAGGGCTCGGTGACTCCTATGGAACTTGGCTGGTGTCTGAAGTCGATTCGGCAGATCTGTAACTTCGCAGTGGCGCTTCACCGTGACCGTGTGGGTTCCGGAGTGCGGCCGGACGTTGCAGAAATGGGCTCGTACTGGCGACTTCACGAAGTCAGTCATAGGGGCATTATCGATACGAAACGGTGACAACGCCGAGATCAAAGAATGCCTTCTCATCGGCGGTGACAAGCGATCGATTAGATGACAGGGCCGTGGCCGCGATGATCAAGTCATGGGCACCTCGAGGACGCCCTTGCCTGCGGACGATCACTAGAAGTTGGGCGTGAACTCTGGCAACTGCAAGGTCGTAGTCCAGGATCGGAATAGACGCCACCACTTCATCGAGAAGTTGCAGTCGACGACGCCTGATCTTTCCAGTTGCCAATTCGACGCCGACTTGAACTTCCGCAACCGTGAGAGCGGCGATTGCGACGTCGTCCTCATCTGCAATGACGTCATCAAGATTGAATTGCGACCGCTCGGCATCGATCAAGAAAGTCGTGTCAAGAAGCAGGCGGGTCAGAACCGCTCCTCGGTGACGACGAGTTCACGCACTTGCTTCAGCGCCTCCATCCATTGAGCGTCCGCTGGATGCCGTTCTAATAGGGATTTCACGTCCGACCCGAGACCATGAGTGACAGGCTCGATATGAGCCACGGCTCGGCCACGACGAATAATCGTGATCCTCTCCCCCTTGTGTTCAACGGCGTCGAGCAATTCGGCAAAGTTTCTTGCTGCGTTAGTCGCACTGATTTCTGTCACTAAATCAGATTATCAGATATTAGTGTTGGCCCGACGTGAACCCGCACGCGGATCGTGCCAGAACGCCATTCACCACCACGTGAAAACTACGACGGCCAACCGGTCTGATGCTGCGTCCTACTGCGATCGCGCTTGAGGACGATCGCCAGGTCTACTCGCCGACAACCCATCGCGATACTCCTCAACGGTCGAGGAAGGTGACAACGAGGGCACCCGCGCTCCGCTTGTTCCCATCTGCCAAGGCGTGGTCCTTGACCACGAGGTAGAACAAGTTGGCCGCCTTGTCCTCTACGCTCGGGCTCCTTCGGCAAACAGGGTGAAAGTGGGGCGCGGAAGACTCATCAGATTTCTCGACAGTTATCGACGTCCATGAGGTAGTTACCGCGCCCCGTCGTGTCACTGCTGTTTGCCGAAGCAGGGTGGGCCAGTTCCTTCAATAGATGGGTGGCTGGCACGCTACTCGCCACGAGCAAAGACGAGCGGACTGACGACAACAACGAACGCAAAAGGCTGACCCGTCTGGTTACGCACTACTGGGAGTTGCCACCGATGCTCTCGAGTCGAACGACCGCCTCACGAAGGGACGGCAACGGTTCGACAATGACGGATTCCACGACAGCGAAGTCTGTGTCGTGATAGTGGTGCACGAGGATGTCGCGCATTCTCGCGATCTAATTCCACGCGAGATCGGACTCGCCGGCAAGGAGGTCAGAATCAACGTGCTTGACCGCCTCGGCGATCTCCATCAGTCGCGCGCGACACGCGTCGTAGACAACGCCGTCGTGCAAATCGCCATTAGTGACGTAGTCGCTTATCGCTTCAATGGCATCCTCGATGGCGGATAACCGCTCTTGGTCGCGACGCGTCACAGACTGACGGCCTCGGCGAAGATCTCTTCCTTGACGAATGACCGGAGTCCGCGTGGCGTGCAGACATCAACCTTCACGCCGAGCTCTTCTTCCAGTTCACAGCCCAGCGCCAGGATGTCGAGGGGGTGGGCATTCTCGTCGAAGTCGACCAGGAAGTCGATGTCGCTCTCTGGCGTCTCTGCTCCACGCACGACGCTACCGAAGACACGAACATTGCGGGCGTGGTAGCGAGTCGAGATGGCGAGAACCGCCTCGCGATGTGCGAGTACCAGACGCCCAAGTGGCGAGGTGGCGACGAAGGTTCCCACCCCGCTCCAAGTCTACGTAAGCGCGGTGACCATTGGCCGGTGCGCGGTGCCCCTCGAAGACTCATGAAACCTTGGTCCTTGTAGGTTGTTCGGCCGGGTGGGACCTCGCATGGACCTCCTGGAACTTGGCCATGGAATCCCGGGGGTGGCCCATGGTCGTCTCGAATTTGCGGTGGCCGAGCATCTCGGCGATGTGGCGAACATCAGCACCCGTGTCAAGCATCAGGGTCGCCGTGATGCGGCGAAAAAGATGGCAACTCCAATGCTTCTCTGGAGCGCCAACGGCGATCTCGAGGTCGACCTGGACGTCGATGTCGGTCGTCTCCGCATGCGCCGCTCCGCTCGCCGGACGGTGAATATTCGTAGTACACTTAATTTAGTTGAGATCCTACCCAGCGCCCATAAGCATCACGTGGTCGATGACGACATGCTCCATGCAGTTGAGAACTGCATTGTGTGGTTGGAACTTGATGATGACCCTCTGCGGTACCTGCTGGCAGGTCCTGATCGAGCGGGAAACTATCTTGAGTTGGTCATTCTTGTGATCGACGGCGCAGAACTACTCATTCACG
>JAKBGV010000097.1 GCA_021837305.1 Actinomycetes bacterium | reverse complement strand
GTCTTGGCCGCGGCGGCTTTGTCGGCCTTCGGGTTCACGGGTGAGTCGCTCATAGTGTGTACACGCTCCGGATCACTTCTGCGATGGTGGTGATGTCCTGGGCTACCAGATTGAGTGCTTCTTGACGCAAGGTTCGCATGCCCTGTTTTACCGCGAGCGCCCGCAACTCTTCCTGGGTCGCCCAACCGACCACGAGTCGGCGGATCTCGGGGGACATGACGAGAAGCTCATAGATACCGATCCGGTCCTGGTAGCCGGTGTGGCTACAGAAGTTGCACCCGGCACCGTGGTAGAAGACTTCCTTGGGCTGACCACCACTTTCTTCGTAGAAGATCAGCTCCTCGTCGGTCGGTTCGTAGGTCGTGACGCACGACGTGCAGATACGGCGCAGGAGTCGTTGACCAACCACGGCGAGCACCGATGACGCCACGAGGAAGGACTCGATTCCCATGTCCAGCAGACGGTGCAGGGCCGAGACCGAGTCGGTCGCGTGCATGGAGGAGATGACGAAGTGACCGGTGAGCGCGGACTGCACGGCCACGCGGGTCGTCTCGACATCTCGGACCTCGCCGACGAGGATCACGTCGGGGTCTTGACGCAAGATCGACTTGAGGCCCGTCGCGAAGGTGAGTCCCGCGGTTTCGTTGGTCTGGATCTGGTTGATCGAGGGGAAGACGTACTCGACCGGGTCCTCGATGGTCATGACGTTCATGCGAGAGTCACCGATCTCGCTCACCGTCGCGTACAGCGTCGTCGTCTTGCCGCTACCCGTGGGGCCCGCGCAGAGCACCATCCCAAAGGGCGCCCGCACGAGTTTCGCGTAGGCGACGTGGGTGTCGTCGGGCATCCCGAGATCCGCGAGGCGCAGCACTGAACGGGTCTTGTCGAGGATACGCAACACGCACTTCTCGCCCATGATCGTCGCGACCGTGGAGACGCGAACATCGACCTCCTTGCCGTCGATGGTCACCGTCAACTGGCCGTCCTGAGGTCGCCGCCGTTCGACGATGTTCATCTCGGCCATGATCTTGATTCGACTGATCAAGCCCGCACCCATCGAGGCGGGTAGCTCCAGGATCTGGTTGAGCGCGCCGTCAATGCGAAAACGAACGCGGACAACCTGGTCCGAGGGCTCGATGTGGACGTCGGACGCGCGGTCGCGCATCGCCTGGGTGAGGATCCGGTCGACGATCTGGACGACCGGCGCGTCGTCGGCGATGACCTCGACCTGATCGACGTCGGTGCCACGCCGACGAGCCTCGTCGACGGCCTTGAAGACCTCGACGAGATCGTCCACTCCGCTGATCGCCCGGTAGTTGCTGTCGATCGCCCAGCGCACGTCACTGAGCGACGCGATCTCCATCCTGATCTTGTGACCGGTCAGCGTCGCGAGTCGGTCGCGAAGGTCCGCCGTCGGCTCGGCGGACGCGACCAGCAACTCACCGTCGAGCACCTTCACCGGGACGACGAGATTCGCACGAGCGAAATCCTCGTCGATCAAGGGCAGGACATCAGGGCTGACGTCCTCGCGGTGCAGGTTCACCACGGGCAACGCGAACATTGTTGACAATGCGTCGGTGAGCGTTCGCTCGTCGATCGCCCCGCTGTTCACGAGGATCTGGCCCAACTTCTCACCGGTGGATCGCTGCGTTCGCAGCGCTTTATCCAGTTGCTCGGGCGAGATGCTGCCACCAGTGACGAGGATGTCACCGAGTCGACCCTTCATCGGCGTCGTGTCGAGGTTGTCGCCGTGGGCGCTGCGGACCGATTCGTCCGCGCGACGACCCCCGCCGTCCGAGGACGACGTCGCGCTTTCGTGGTGCTTCTCTCTCTTCTTGAATGCCAACGTCACCCCACTAGCTGCACGAATCGCCCAAACGAAGTCGACACCGTATCAAGAATCGACTGCTATGTGATTGAGGAAACGGTGACCCCGTACCCGTACTCTAGAGCGAAACGCCGCATTCGTCAGGATTTACCACAAATGACGGCGGTGTGAGGTTCAAATGAAGCGGTGGCGCGAATGTGGCGTCACCGAGACCGCCTTGTCCCGGGCGAGGTATCGAGACGCCTCAACGACGACCTCGAGGAGTTCTGGGGGCAGCACGAAGGACTCACCCGACGACGTACGCAGCTCGACCGTTACGGGACCGGTCAAGGCGTCCACGATGTCGTCGTAGTGTTTCACCTCGTCAATCGGGAAAATGATCGCGCTCATCAATGCCCTTTCTAAACGACCGTGCATACGCACGCTCAGTACTACCTATCTTTAATGCTACTAAGAGAACTTTCAGAATTGATGTATGGGAGATGAGAAGTTGATAAGACTGCGCCCGTACCACCCGGGGTCAGGTGCTCGGCACGCACAGCCGGGCGTCGCGCGCGACGCTCGGCGTCGAGACCGTCGATTCGCGAAATTGGACCCCGGGTCGCCAGGACGTGACACGACGCTCCGGCGAGCCCCGGTCGTGGTCGGCGCACGTCGCGCTCGGTCGTGCTCACCCCCCCACCGTGTTCCGTCGCGACCGGCGCGACGTGCTATGACGTGGGTTGGGGGTAACAAGAAGGTGCCTGCCATGATTGACCTCTCCGATCGCCCGGGTTCGACGGCGCCGGCCGTGCGTCACTTCGAGCCGTGGGTCTATCCGTCGGACCTGACGACGCGGGTCACAACCGAGAACGGCCTGACGCTCCAGATGCGCCCGATCCGTCCCGACGACGCGGACATCCTCCAACGGTTCCACGCCCAGCTCACGCCCGACTCGGTCTTCCGGCGATACTTCTCGCTGCACCCCGAGCTCTCGGCCGACGAACTCGTGCACCTGACGACCGTCGACTACGTGGACCGACTCGCCTTCATCATCATCGTGCGCGGCGCGCTCGTAGCGGTCGGGCGTTACGACCGCATCCCCGACACCACGCGCGCCGAGGTCGCCTTCCTCGTCGATGACGCCTACCAGCACCAGGGCCTCGGGATTCTCTTACTCGACCACCTCGCCCAGGCGGCGTGGGACCGGGGGATCACCACCTTCGTCGCCGAGACCCAGGCCGACAACCGCAGCATGATGCACGTCTTCCAGGAGTCCGGCTTCGCGGTGAGCGCCCGGCTCGAGGACGAGATCATCCTCGTTCGCTTCCCCATCGAGCCGACCGACGAGAGTCGAGCGCGTCGTGCCGAACGAGCGCGACGGTGGGCGGCCTCGCGCGAAGCCGCCCTGCGCTGACATGCTCGTCACCAACGAGGTCCCCGACGACACCGGCCACGAGGACCCGGGGCACCCCGAACGCCCCGATCGCCTGATCGCGGTCCGCGAGGGACTAGAGGACCTCGCGCTCGGAGCCGAGCTCGTGACCGTCGGCCTTCGCTCGGCCACGCGTCTCGAGCTGCTGCGCGTGCACCAAGGCGCCTACCTCGACGAGCTCGGCGCCTTCTGCTACGAGGGCGGCGGTGACATCGACGAGGACACCTACGCGACCTACGACTCCTGGCCACTCGCCCAGCTCGCCGCCGGGGCCGGGCTCGCCGTCGTGGACGAGCTCACTCGACGTGGCGACGGCGTCGGCTTCGTCGC
>JAKBGV010000026.1 GCA_021837305.1 Actinomycetes bacterium | reverse complement strand
TTAGTCGGTCAAGGATTGGTACACCAACTGCTGGAGCTCGCGGCGGATCGGGTAGGTCCCGCTCGGCAGCAGTTGGGTGTAGAACCCGACGGTCAACTCCTCGAGCGGATCGATCCAGAAGGCGGTCGAGGCCGCACCACCCCACGCGACGGTGCCCTCTGAGACCAGGCTCTTGTTCGCCCGACGGTCGAGCATCACCGAGAAGCCGAGCCCGAAGCCGACCCCCGCGTAGTCGGTCTCGGAGAACGAGTCCGTGGCGAAGGTCGCAAGATCGACGTCGTCGGGCAGGTGGTTCTCGGTCATGAGCGACACCGTGCGATTCGAGAGGAGTCGCACGCCGTCGAGCTCGCCGCCGCGCAGGATCATCGTCATGAAGCGCTGGTAGTCCGCCGCGCTCGACACCAACCCGCCGCCGCCGCTATAGAGCTGTGGTGGGTGCGTCGCCGCACGCGCGAGGTCCGCCACGGGTGCGAAGGTCCCCCCGGCGGGCACGTAGAGCATCGCCAACCGGTCATGCTTCTCCTCGGGGCAGTACCAGTCCGTGTCCACCAGCCCGAGGGGCTCGATGATGCGCTCGCGGAAGAACGCCTCGAGGCTCTGGCCGCTCCAGATTTCGATGAGCCGGCCGAGCACGTCGGTCGCGACCGAGTAGTTCCACCGGCTCCCCGGCTGGAAGAGCAGCGGACTCGTGCACCAGTCGTCCACGGCTTGGGCGAGGTCGGCGCCCTTGGCCCAGCCGAAGTCGTACCCCTTGGCCCGGTAGATGGCGTCGACCGGGTGCAGGTAGTTGAACCCGTAGGTGAGTCCGCTCGTGTGGCTGAGGAGGTGGTGGACCCGCACCGGGCTGGTCGCGGGCACCGTCACGGGCGCGGCCGCCGTGCCCGAGACGTAGACCTGGGGTTCGGCGAGCGAGTCGATCCACCGTCCGACGTCGTCGTTCAGGTCGAAGCGACCCTCCTCGTAGAGCATCATCGCCCCGAGCGTCGTCAGGGGCTTGGTCATCGAGTAGATCCGCCACAGGGTGTCGTCGGTGACCGCCAGCTGCCCGTCGCGGTCGCGGTAGCCCCCCGAGCCCGTCCAGACGAGCTCGCCGGCCCGCGCCACGCTCACGAGCCAGCCGCTCAGGCGACCGTCTGCGACGTAACGGTCGAAATGGTCGCGGATGCGCTCGAGTCGCGTGCCGTCCATGCCCATGGCGGACGGGTCGGTCCGGATCTCCAACGATGACATCAGTGCCTCCCGGGTTCTCCCCGAGACTACGTGACGGCCAACCGATCGAGCTCACGACGCAGTGCGTCGAGTGCGCTAATCGCGCTGTAGGCGCGCACCCGGGGTCGGTCACCGGGCAGTCGTAGAGCCACGTGCTGGACGTGGCCGTCGATCGAGAGCCCGACGAAGACCGTCCCGGCGGGTTGGCCGTCTTGCTCCTCGGGACCGGCGACCCCCGTGACACTCAGCCCGACGTCTGCGCCGAGCAGGACCGCGGCGCCACGGGCCATGGCGATCGCGGCCTCAGGACTCACGACCGGGCCGCGCGCCACGCCCAGGAGATCGAACTTGACCTCGGAGGCGTAGCTCACCACGCCGCCACGGAACCACGTCGAGGCACCGGCCACGTTGACGAGTCGGCTGGCGATGAGCCCGCCGGTGACCGACTCGGCGACCGCCAGGGTGGCCCCGCGCGCGAGGAGCCGCGTCGCGACGGCGTCCTCCATCGTCTCGTCGTCGACGCCGAAGACGATGTCACCGAGGGTCGACGTGATCAGCGCACGGACCCGCGCCTCCTCGTCGTTGAGCAGGGACGTGGCGTGCGCGCCGTCCGCCCCACGCGCGGTGATGCGAACCTTGATGCCCTCGATGCCTGAGGCGAGGAAGGCGATCGTGACGCGGTCATCGTCGACGAGTGCGCTGAATCGCGAGGCCACGGCCTCGGCCAGGGCGGACTCGCTCGCGCCCCAGGTGCGCAGCACGCGGCTCGCGATCGTGGACCGTTCACCCGTCGCCGACTGACGCGCGAGCAGGTCGGGCAGGATGGCGCGCTCGAACATGTCGGTCATCTCGTAGGGCACGCCGGGCACGGCGTAGATGACCTTCTGGCCGACGGGACAGATCAACCCCGGCGCCGTGCCACGGGACTGGGCGATGATGGTCGCCCCCGCGGGCACGTCGGCCTGCAGGAGGTTGTTGTCGGGCATCGTGCGCCCGCGAGCCTCGAAGAACCCCCGGATCGTCGTCACCAGCGCCGGGTCCCGCTCGAGTGGCACGTTCATCACCTCAGCGATGGCCGCTCGGGTGATGTCGTCCTGAGTCGGGCCGAGGCCGCCGCTCACGATCACCGCGTCGCTGCGCGTCAGCGCGGTGCGAATCGCGAGCACGATCCGCTCGTGGTTGTCGCCGACGTGCTGGTGGAAGTGCGAGGCGATGCCGTTCGCCGCCAACTGCTCGCCGAGCCACTGCGAGTTCGTGTCGGCGATCTGGCCGAGCAACAACTCAGTGCCGACGGCGACGACCTCAACGCGCACGGTTCCCCAATCGCCGACCGTCGACGTAGTACTGCCACCCGGTGTAGATCGTCATGACGGCCGCCACCCAGATCGTCACCTCGCCGATAATCGGGTAGGGGGCGGTCACGGGTACGACACAGAAAGCGATCGCCCAGTCCTGGATGAAGGTCTTCCACTTGGCGAGCTTGCTCGCCGGGATCGAGATGCCCCGACGGGCGGCGCGCGAGCGGTAGAAGCTCATCCACACCTCACGTACCGTGATGATCACGGCGGGCGCGAGGAACGAGGTCAGGCCGTGGGGACGCGCGAGGATCAGCGCGTACAGCGCGCCGAGCACGAGCACCTTGTCGGCCAGGGGGTCGAGGAACGCGCCCGAGCGCGTCGTGCCGTGTCGACGCGCGACGATGCCGTCGAAGTAGTCCGAAGCCGCGGCGAGGAAGCCCACCACCGTCGTCCACCACGAGATCCGGTGCATGACGATCAGGTAGATGAAAACCGGGGCCACGAGGAGCCGGAACGCCGTCATCATGTTCGCTGGTGTCAGCAGCGCGGTCTCGCCGTACGTTCGTTGCCCGGTGGTCATGCCGGCACCGCCTCCAAGTCCGTCCCGCGGCTCGCGACGACCACGCCGTCGAACAACGTACCCACCGCGATTGATGGGTCGACTATCACAATGCCATCAATCTCGGGGCACTCGTGCACGCCGCGCGCGACGCCGGGCGAATCGACGAGCAAGCGCTGTCGCGTGCCGACCAGCGCGTCGCGTCGTCGGGCCGTGATGGCGTCTTGGATCTCGCTCACCTCGCGAAGTCGTTCGAGGGCCAGTTCGTGGGGCACCTGGTCGCCGAGGGTCCCCGCGACCGTTCCCTCCTCGGGCGAGAAGGTGAAGAAGCCCGCCCAGTCCAGTTGGGCCGCCTCGATGAAGGCGACGAGGTCGCGCTGGTCGTCCTCTGTCTCGCCGGGGTAGCCCAGGATGAACGACGAGCGGAAGGTCGCCTCGGGGGCGAGGGCCCGGATCGCGGCGATCCGGTCGAGGAACCGCGAGCCGTCGCCCCAACGTCGCATCGCGCGCAGCAACGGCCGTGACGAGTGCTGCAGCGAGAGGTCGAAGTACGGCACGCCCGTGTCGACGATGGCCTCGATGAGCCCCGGCGTGAGCCCCGAGGGGTAGAGGTAGAGCAGTCGCACGCGCTCGACCTCGGCCGACAACGCCCGGGTCAGCGCGATGAGCGGTTGGGGGTCACCGCCGTCGAGGGCCTCCACGGGTTCGCCCCGACCCGCGCGACGACGGTCGTGGCCCCAACTGGCGAGGTCCTGGGCGATGAGCACCAGTTCGCGCACACCACCCGCGACGAGGTCGCGGGCCTCTGCGAGGATCTCTTCGGTCGAACGCGAGCGCTGGTCGCCGCGGAAGGTCGGGATGGCACAGAAGCCGCAGCGCCGGTCGCAGCCCTCGGCGATCTTCACGTACGCCCAGGGCGCGCTCGCGCGAGGACGCGGCAGGTTGAGTAGGTCGAAGTCCGACGACGGGCGTCGTTGAAGGGTGACCGGTGTCGACGCCGGGGTCGCGGTCAGGCTCTGGCCGAAGCCGGCGACCAGGTCGACCTCGGGCAGGGCGGCCGCCAACTCGTCGCCGTAGCGCTCGGCCATGCAACCCGTCACGACGAGTCGCGCCGAGTCGCGCTTGCGCTCGGCCAGCTCGAGCACGGTCTCGACGGACTCCTCACGGGCCGCCTCGATGAAGGCGCAGGTGTTGGCGACCACGAGGTCCGCCTCGTCGATGCGCGTTGTGGGCTCGTAGCCCTGGGTGACGAGCAATCCGGCTAATTTCTCGGAGTCGACGTGGTTCTTCGGGCACCCCAGCGTCTCGATGAAGTACCGCACCGTGTCTCCTCACATAGCGACACCGAGCGCTAGGCGCTCGGTGTCGGTGGCGGAGAGGGAGGGATTTGAACCCTCGGGCCCGCGTTAACAGGCCGCATTCTTAGCAGGAATGTGGTTTAAACCGAACTCACCCACCTCTCCAAGTCCTTCCATCCTACAACGTGGGTCCGGGCGGGGCGCAGCGAGCGAGCCCGCGTGAACCCGCGCCGGTGACGGTTCGTAATTACCAACGCGAAGTACAATCGTTCAACCATGCACCGTCAACGCAATTCGTCGTTTCACGGACGAATCGCGACTCGGATGCTGGCCGTCGCGATGGTGATCGCGCTCGGTGGGGCCCTCGCGACGTCGGCGGGGGCGGCCACCTCCTTCGCGTCGAGGCTGGCCACCTGTCGGATCGAGATGCCCACGCTCGAGCACGTGCGCGGCCACCTCACCGTGGCTACCGACAACCCCGTGTCCTCGCCGTGGTACGTCCAGAACCACCCCGCCAACGGCCAGGGCTACGAAGCCGGCGTGGTCTACGCCATCGCCAGTCAGCTCGGGGTCGCGCGACGCGACGTCACCTGGGTCGTCCAGCCCTACGCGACGAGTTACGTCGCGGGAAAGAAACCGTTCGACTTTGACGCGAACGAGATCACCTTCACCCCCGCGCGGTCCAAGGTGGTGAGCTTCTCGACCTCCTACTACGACGTCCACCAGGCGATCGTCGCGTTGAAGGGCAGCCCCATCGTCACGAACCACTCCCCCAACGAGCTGCGCACCTACCGCTACGGTGACCTGGTGGGCACCCCCGGGCTCGCCTACATCACGCGCTACATCCATCCGCGCACCAAGACCCAGTCGTACTCGACGATGGCGGCGCTCGTCGCCGCGCTCAAGAGTGGCGTGATCGACGCGCTCGTCATCGACACGCCGACGGGCAACTACATGACCACGTCCCAGCTCGTCGACTCCAACGGCAACCCCTTCGCCACCGTGGTCGGCCAGTTCGCCTCGACGAGCGACCACTACGCCTTGGTGTTCCAAAAGGGCAATCCCCTCGTGGGCTGCGTCGATCTAGCCCTCGCGACGATGCGCGCCAACGGCACGATGACCTCGCTCGCCAAGCGCTGGCTCGGCGCCTACGCCCAGATTCCGACGATCACCCCGTAACGAGCCCGACGCGATTCGAGCCGCTCACGACGCCCGCGAGTGGATCTCGGGCAAGGTGACGGCGATGTCGAACAGCTCTTGGTCGCGGTCCCACGTGAGGTGCTCGCGGACGCGGTCCATCGGCAGCCAGACGAGGTCGTCGACCTCGTCGTTGGGTTCGAAGTCCCCGTCGTCGACGACCATGAGGTAGTACGCAACGATCTTGGGTCGACCCTTGCGGTGGGTGTAGTTCGTCGTACCGATGAAGCGCACGACCCGACAGTGCATCGCGGTCTCCTCGAGTACCTCGCGCAGCGCGGCCTGTTCGAAGGTCTCTCCGGCGTCCAACTTTCCCTTGGGGAACGTCCAATCCCCGCGCGACTCGCGGTAGATACAGGCGATCTCGGTGCGTCCGGCCGCGGTGACGCGCATGATGACGCCGCCGGCCGCGCGAATCAAGTCACTCGGTGCGTCGTGCGGGATGATCAGCTCGCCGGTCATGAGGTACACGTCGCTAACGGTAGGGCACGCACGATGCCAACCACGGTATTCGATGGCACGGTCTGAAGTCGCACGTGGAGCACCTTCGTAGAGTAGTGACAATGGTCTCGGTCTCCCTCGCGCTGCCGTGGCGACTCGTGATCTATCTCATCGCCGGTGTGGCCGCGGGAATGGCCAACGGCATCGCCGGTGGCGGCACCTTCATCACCTTCCCGACCATGCTCGCCATGGGCGTGGGAGCACTCCAGGCGAACGTCTCGTCGACCGTCGGCGTCGTGCCGAGCTACTTCGGCGGCATCCGTGGATTCCGCCACGAGATCCGTCGCCACTCGCGCATCGTCGCTTCCCTGGCGCCGATCTGCCTCGCGGGCACCCTGGTCGGAACGGCCCTGTTACTGCTCGGCTCGCCCAAGGCCTTCGAGACCGTCGTGCCGTGGTTGATCGGGGTCGCCACCGTCGTCTACGCCCTCTCACCGCGGATAACCGCACGACTCGCCCACCTCGACCACCACCATCCGTCGCGCCGACGGGTCCTCTACATCGGGGTCTTCTTCGCCTCCATCTACGGGGGCTACTTCGGCGCAGGCCTCGGCATCGTGCTCCTCGCCATCATGGCCGTCGCCCTGCCACTTGAACTCGGCGAGCTGCAGGGGCTGCGCAACCTGCTGTCGCTGATCATCAACGTGGTGGCCGCGGTCGTCTTCCTCGCGCGGGGCCACCTCGCCCAGGAGGCCATCTACATGATCCTGGTCGGCACCCTGGTGGGTGGATGGTTGGGCACCGTGGTCATCCGCCGGCTCCAACCCGCCACGGTCCGTTGGCTCATCGTCGCGATCGGGGCGGCGACGACCGTGCACCTCGCGCTCGGTGCGTGAGTAGCGAATTGTTGACTATTCCACTAGGATTTGTTGTGTGAAGAGGCTGCTCTCGTTCCCCAACCCCGTCAACGACGCCGCGGCGCGCACCGTCGCCCTCGGCGTGGTCGCGATGGCGCTCGTCGCCCTGGTCGGAGACGTGCGTTGGATGATGGTCCCGCTCGCCTACGGGTTCGTCGCGCGCGTGCTCACGGGTCCGACGCTCTCCCCGCTCGGCCAGTTCGCGACGCGGGTCGCCGGACCGCGCCTCTCGTCCTGGCGCCGTGAGGTGCCCGGCCCACCCAAGCGATTCGCCCAGGGCATCGGCGCCGTGCTCACACTCGCCACGATCGTGGTGTGGGTGAGCGTCAGCTGGTCCGCCGCGCGTTGGATCCTGGTGCCGCTTATCGGCGCCGCGTCGCTCGAAGGTTTCTTCGGTTACTGCGTCGGTTGTGCAATTTTCGGTCAACTTATGCGTTTCGGCGTCGTCCCGCCCTCGATCTGTGCCGAGTGCGGGGACCTGCGCAAACGCTACGCCGCGGCGGGGTTCGTCGTCACCGACGAAAGTTGAACGGCTGCGCGCCACACGTGCTACACGTTTTCTAGGCTGTCTCCGTGAACCACCGATCCCCCCGCCTCACGTCAGTGATCGCGTTCGCGGCCGCGGTCGTCGTCGGACTCGTGCCACTCGCGAGTGCCGGAGGTGTCCAGGCCCGCGTCGTCGTCGCGCAACCCGTCGCGATCCCCGCCACGGACTCGAGCGTCGCCGGTCCGATCACGACCTCCTTTGACGTCGCGCTCGCCGGACCGGATCACGCGACCCTGACCGCGTTCCTCGCGGGACTGACGAACCCCGCGTCGCCGCAGTATCGACACTTCCTCACCACCGCCCAGTTCGCCGCGCGATTCGGCGCGCGCCCCGACGTGGTCGACGCGGTGCGCCACTACTTCACGTCCTTCCACCTGCGTGTCGGCGCGCTGAGCCGCGGCCGGATCATCCTGCCGGTCAGCGGGTCGACGACTGACATCGCGCGAGCCTTCTCGGCGTCGGTGGCGACGGTTCGCACCCCCACGCACCTCGCCGCCCAGTTCGTCACCCCCGCCACGCTCCCCGCACCGATCGCCCACGACGTTCGCGCCGTGGCCGGACTATCGACCGTGGTGACCCCGCACGCCCTCGCCCAGCCACGACGGATCACGAGCCACGTGGCCACGCCAACGACCTGCGCGAACGCGACGGGCGGCCAGTCGCCGTCCGCGACGACCCCGAACGGACTCGGTGGCTACAGCGTCCAGCAGCAGGCTCAGCTCTACGGACTCGACTCGGCGTGGGCGAACGGCTTCACCGGCGCGGGTGAGACGATCGCGGTCTACGAGCTCGGCAGTTACAGCCCGAGCGACCTCGCGACATACGACACGTGCTACGGACTCACGCCAACGGTCACCAACGTCAAGGTTGATGGTGGCTCCACCGGCGCCTACAGCGACGAGGCGACCCTTGACGTCGAAGAGGCGACGGCGCTCGCCCCGGGCGCGACCGTCGACGTCTACTCGGCGCCGAACAACTCCGCCGGCCCGGTCGACGCGTACCAGCGGATCGCCGACGACAACACCGCGTCGGTCGTGACGACCTCGTGGGGCACCTGCGAGCAGGACCCGAACGGGGCGGTCAACGCCGAACAGGCGATCTTCGAGCAGATGGCCGCCCAAGGACAGACGGTCGTGGCCGCCGCGGGCGACAACGGCTCCTCAGACTGCAACGGCATCACCACGAACGCGCCCGCGGTCGACGATCCCGCCTCACAGCCCCTGGTCACCGGGGTCGGTGGGCTGAGCGTGACCAGCATCGCGCCGTTGCACGAGTCTGTCTGGAACTCGGGGGCCGCGAGCGGGGGCGGCGCCGGTGGTGGTGGGGTGTCGTCGATCTGGTCGCGACCCGCGTGGCAGAACGCCCCGGGGATCGCCCCGGGCGAGTCGATGCGTCTCGTGCCCGACCTCTCGGTGATGGCTGACCCGTCGACGGGGTTCATCCAGTACTTCACGGGCACCGGGGTGATCGACTGCGGTACGAACTGCGGCTCGGGATGGTCGAGCATCGGTGGCACGTCGATTGGTGCGCCACTCGTGAGCGCCCTCGTCGCGGTCGGCGCCCAACAGTGCGGGGTGAGTCGGCTCGGTCTGATCAACCCGGCGCTCTACGCCATGGCCACCACTGGCTTCAACGACGTGACCTCGGGCAACAACGACCTCTTCAACGTCGGCGTCTACAACGCCGGACCGGGCTACGACATGGCGTCAGGTCTCGGCAGCCCGAACGCCACGACCTTCCTCGCCGGACTCTGCCCCATCGCCTTTGACGCCAGCGCGAGCACGGCCAGCGTCTCGACGAACCGGCTCCGCGCGAACACCTCCGCGACGATCTCGTTCGCGTTGCGAAACCAAGACGGCGGACCCGTGGCCAACGCGCCGGTGACGGTCACCGCGAGCGCGCCGGGCGGGGTGGTTCGCTTCAACGCCGACCCCTCGAGTCAAACCGGCACGGGCAGCGCGTCCTATTCGGTCACCACCGACGCGAGCGGAGCGGGCTCGGTCTACGTCTCGAATTCCCTTCCCGGCCCACTCACGGTGACGGTCACCTACCAGAACGCCACGCTGCTTCAGACGCTGCTCACCGTCACGCCGTCGCTCACGTCACTCGATGCGCCGAGGATCACGCGGGTGGTGCCACTCATCGGTGGTGCGCAACTGTTCGCCGCGATACCCGGAGCGCTCGCGGTCAACTCGTTCCAGTACTCACTCAACGGCGGGCGAACGTGGGTCGTAGCCCCGAGACGCGGCGCGTCGCTCATCATTCGACGGCTCCGCGCAGGCGTGACCTACCACGTCCTCGTGCGCTACGTCGTCGCCGGTCAACGAAGCCCCGTTTCGAGGGCGGCGACGATCGCCGCGCGCGTCGTCTAGCGACGTTCGGCGCACGGTGGCGCCAGAACCCGGCGAGACCTCGCTCGTAGACTGAGGGGTATCACAAGACGACGGACGACCCCCGCTGCACGTAGTCGCGCACGCCTGACACGACTCACCCTCGTTGGCGTGATGCTCGGCGCGGGGCTCGTGAGCATCGCCACCCACGTCGACGGCGCAACCGGGCCCGCGGCGAACACGAGTCCCCCGGGTCTGCCCCTCTACGAGTTCCTCAACAACGGCACGGGTCCGCTGCCGTGGAACGCGCAGGCGATGAGTGCGGCAGTGAACAACTCGACGATGCTCGGTGGGCCGCACGGCACCAGTAACGGCACGATTGGGGCCATCGCGTATCGGACGGCGAGCAATGACGTCGCGGTGCTGACCCAGTCGACGTCGGGCTCGAGCCAGTGGGCCGACCGCTCACTCGGCCTGGACGCCCCGCTACCAGCGGCCGACCCGGTCCCCTTCATCGACCCATCCGGCGCCGTCGACGTGCTCTACGTCGACACCCTCGGCCACCTCATCCTGCTGAGCGAAAACGACGCGGCCTCCTGGATCTGGGTGCACACCCACCCCGGCCAGGCCTGGCACGCCACCGACGTCACCGACCTCAGCTCGATCACGGGGAGCACGTTCGCGGCGGGCCTGGCCAACGTCGTCGTCACCGGACAGAGCGCGATGATCGCGGCACGCACCGCGCAGAACACCATCGAGGTGATCACGCTCGCCTGGAGCAGCGCCGATCCGGTCCCCTACGTCGCGAGCGCCCCGGTCAACCTCACCCAAGTCGCCCACGCCGCCAAGTCCTCAAGCGATCCCATCGTCATCCCCGGTCCGATCCCCGCGGTCGCCACCACCGCTCTGAACGGCGACCTCCAGGTGTTCTCGGCCAACCCGTCGAATCCCTCGACCTGGCTGGTCCAGGACGTGACCCGCATGACCGGGGGTCCTCGATTGCACGGGCCGCTCGCCGCGTCGTCCTCCTCGACGAGCGTCTTCGTCGCGGCGCTCAACGCGCTCGGCTCAGTCGAGCTCTTCAGCGCACCACTGACCAGCTTCAATCAGAGCACCACCTACGCCCCGACCCCGGCCACGGCCACCTCGACGACCACCTCGACGACCACCACGACGATCGCGCCGACGACAACGACGACGACCGCCAATCCGACCCCGACCTTCCCCTGGACCGTGCTCAACGTGACCGCGGTCGCGTCGGGCTCGCCACCGCTCAGCGGTGCGCTGTTCTTGAACGTGACGCCGACCCAGGTGACTATCGCGGGACAGGCCGCGAACTGGGGTGACCTCTTCGTCTTGACGAGCCCCAACGGCTTCGCGCCGTGGACCTCGACGGACGTCTCGGTGACCGCTGGGAGCTCGGCGCGCACCGTGGGTCCCGTCGTCACCGGTCTCGTGCTGAATGGGGCGCTCAGCCTCTACGCCGCGGGCATCAACTCGCCGCCTCCCCAGGGGGTGGGGGTCTACGCCATACCCTTCAACAAGTGGACCCAGTCGGTTCTCGACGGGTGGCCGATCGTGAGCGAGACCGGCGGACTCGGCACGACCGCGTCGCCGTGGGTCGGGTTCACGAGTGCCACCAGTGTCGCCAACTCGCCCGACTTCCTCATGGGCCAGAGCATCTACAACGCCCACAAGCGCGTGACCTGGCTCTCGTTCTGGACGATCAGCGGACCACTGCCGGGTGAGACGGTGGCGGCGGCGACGTACTACAAGCACGGTTTCACCGCCGGGGCGTGGGTGGCGACCCAGATCGACCAGTACCGGAGCCTCGGGGTCGGCCTCAAGCCCGACTGGGTGATCCTCGACCCGGAGGGCTACCCCGACTCCCACTCGGGTCTGGACGCCCCGGGGGGCGCGTCCAACGCCACGATGGCCCAGTACACCGGTTACTGGGCGGCCATGTTGAGGGGCTGGTCGACGGGCATCGCCTCGGTCGACCCCTCGCTCAACGCGGGCGTGTACGCCTCGCAGTCCGAATATCGCAACTACCACCTGGCGAACGCACCGATGCCGGTCTTCGTCGCCCTCGCCTTCGGTGGTGGTGGTCCCGTGCCGGTCTTGGGCACACCGGGCAGCAACATCCGTGGCTACATCGCCTTCAGCGCCGTCTGCTCGCCTCTCTCGACCCTATCGAGCGAGGAGTCGACCCTGGTGAACCCGCCGTGGTCGGGCCAGTTCAACACCCTGCAGTTCAACGCCGGCGTCTACTGTCCGCCCGCGCCGGCGTAATCTGGCCGCGTGAGCGACGAGCCGAATCCCAAGTCCCACGAGTTGCGCGACCGCCTCAAGCAGCTCGCCCAACCGCTCGTTGACTCACTCGACTCGCGGCTGCGCGAACAGGTCGACCAGCGCGTGGACGAGCGCGTCGAGGCCATCGTCAACGCTCGCCTGTCCGTCATAGAACGGGCCATCGCCGACCTCGATCGGACGATCAAGGACCTCGAGTCTCGCCTCGACCGTTAGCCCCGCCGCTCGCGGTCGCGGCGGATGGCGAAACGCACGACGAGCACGCTGAGCACGACGACCGCGACGACGAAGACGGTGAAGACGGCAACGAACACGGCGTCACGATAAACGGTGTCACACGTGCGCGCAAGAGTGGTTCGTGACCCTGACGACCTCTACCCCCTCCGGTTCGATCCTCGAGGTGCTTCGCGGCGAGCGCACTGAGCGTCCGCCGCGCGACACCGAGGCCGCGACCGGACTGCGCGCCATCCTCGAGGACGGGCTCGCCGAGGCGAGGGGCCGATTCACGTACAGTGCGCCGCTCGTCATCACCGTCTCAAACGTCGTACGCCGCGCCGACGCAATCGACATCGCCCGCGCCCCGATCGGTCGACTCCGCGGCGCACTCGTCGCCCAGCTCGTGCGCCTCATCGCGGTCGGTCATCACAGTGACGACGCCTTTGACGACGCACTGGCCGCCTGGCTCGTCGACCAGCCCTCGCGAGAACTGTGCAGCGCCCTCGACGACCTCGACGCCGACGCGCGGGCCCGACTCGCCACCGAGGTGAGCGCGCACGCCGCCACGCTCACTCGGGCCCTCGCCCCCGTGCCCGCCACGTGGTCGGTGCGCACCGCGCTGCGGTCGCGACTACCCCTCGCGGGCGGCTCAGTCGTGTTGAGCGACGTGGTCGACCTCGTCATCGGCAGCAGTACCGAATCCACCGCGTCGACGGTCCTCGTGGACGTCACGACCTCGCCCATCGGCACGAGCACGGCTCGCCTGTTGCGATTCCACGCGTTGGTGCACACGCTGCGCACGTCGGTCGCACCGTGGCGGGTCGCGCTGTTCTCAACGGCTACGGGAGAGCTCGCGAGCGACGACGTGGACGTGACCGTGCTCGGGGCGGCCGTGGATGACGTCTTGGCGGTGGCACGCCGATGAGCCAGCCTGAGCTCACGGTACGGGTGATGGCCCCCGACGCCCTCGCGCGTGTCATCGGCGACGCACCGCACGAAACGTTCAGCGTCACCGACTCGAACCGGCGCGCACTCGCGAAACGGCTGGGCGCCGTCGCGACCGACCGCCACCGTCGGATCGACGCGTGGCTGGTGGAACGCGGCGGACGACCCGCGACACCCTTCACGTGGTCACCGACGGCCGCGCGCCGGATCCTCGGCAACGGCGCGCTGCGTCGCGTGGCGAATTCGCGCGCCGCGGCGCTGCGCGAGGCGGTGCGCGACGAGGTCGACGACCGGCTCAGTCGCGCCGCCACCGGTCGCGAGCGCGCCGGTTCGCTCGGCGCGTGGCTCGCCAACCGCCACCCGGCCGAACTCGCCCTGGTCCAGGCCGGCGCCGTCGACTGGGCCGGGACCCTCGCCGACGTCGCCTCGACGGTCGCCGCCGACTGGGCGGTCGCCAGCGCCGACGCCTACTACGACGTCGAGCGGGCGCGAACCACGTTGCGCGCCCGCCGGGACCTCGTCATCGGACACGGCGATGTCGTCGTGCGCCTGCGCGGTGGCGTGCCGCGCCCGAGTGCGGGGCCCGGACTGCGCGCCGACCTCGCGGCCGCGACCTTCGCCGACCCCGAGGGTCGCGCCCCCCGTCGATACATCGGGGTGTGGCCCGACGCGGGGGTGATTCTCAGTGTCGACGGCACCGACGCCAACGTCCGAGCCGGTGCCCGCGACCTGGTGCGCGCCGCTATCGTGCTTAGTTGTCCCGGAGACCGTCTGGCCGCCTAGCATGACGACAGGGCGCCGCCTACTAGCGTGGTTCAGTCATGTCACTACGCACCTCGTTACGAAACATCGCCATCATCGCCCACGTCGACCACGGAAAGACGACCCTGGTCGACGCGATGCTGCGCCAAACCGGGGCGTTCACCGCGCACGAGGAGCTCACCGACCGGGTCATGGACTCCGGTGACCTCGAGCGCGAGAAGGGCATCACGATCCTCGCGAAGAACACCGCGGTCAAGTGGCACGACCTCACGATCAACATCATCGACACGCCCGGTCACGCCGACTTCGGCGGCGAGGTCGAGCGTGGGCTGGCCATGGTCGACGCGGTGATCCTGCTCGTGGACGCGGCCGAGGGCCCCCTGCCCCAGACGCGGTTCGTGCTGCGCAAGACGCTCGAGCGCCGCCTCCCGGTGGTGCTACTGATCAACAAGGTGGACCGACCCGACGCCCGCGTGGCTGACGTCGTCACCGAGGTCGAGAACCTCTTCCTCGACCTGGACGCCGACGAGCACCAGATCGCCTTCCCGATCCTCTACGCGAGCGCGCGTCAGGGTTGGGCGTCACACGACCCCGCAGACACCGGCGGCGACCTCACCCCGCTCTTCCAGACGATCGCCGACTACGTGCCCGCCCCCGAGTACGACCCGGACCACGGGCTCCAGGCGCTCGTGTGCAACCTCGACGCGTCGCCCTACCTCGGTCGACTCGCGCTCTGTCGCGTCATCAACGGCACCCTGGAGCGGGGCCAGCGCATCGCGTGGTGCCGCATCGACGGGACCATCGAACACGCCAAGATCACCGAACTCTTCATCACCGAGGCCCTCGACCGGGTGCCCGCCCAGAGCGCCGGACCCGGCGACATCGTGGCGGTCGCCGGTTTTGACGACATCACGATCGGCGAGACGCTCGCCGATCCCGAGAACCCGATCGCCCTCGAACCACTGCACGTCGACGAGCCGAGCCTCTCGATGACCATCGGCATCAACACCTCGCCACTCGCGGGCACCGAGGGGAAGCTGCTCACCGCGCGCATGGTCAAGGACCGCCTCGACCGCGAGCTGGTGGGCAACGTCTCGCTGCGCGTGCTGCCCACCGAGCGGCCCGACGCCTGGGAGGTCCAGGGACGTGGCGAGCTGCAGCTCGCGATCCTGATCGAGACGATGCGCCGCGAAGGCTTCGAGCTCACCGTCGGCAAGCCCCAGGTCGTCACCAAGGTCATCGACGGCCACGTCAACGAGCCCATGGAGCGCGTCACCATCGACGTCCCCGAGGAGTTTGTCGGCGCGGTCACGACGCTGCTCGCCACCCGAAAGGGCACCGTGTTGGACATGGTCAACCACGGCACCGGCTGGGTGCGCCTCGAGTGGCGCATCCCCGCGCGCGGGCTGGTGGGTATCCGCACCGAGTTCATGACCGAGACCCGCGGCTCGGGCATGATGCACTCGAACTTCGACGGCTACGCGCCCTGGTACGGCGAGATCCGCACCCGGCGCAACGGCGTGCTCGTCGCCGACCGTCGTGGGGACACGACCGGCAACGCGCTCATCGACCTCGAGCAGCGCGGCGTGCTCTTCGTCGGCCCCGGCGTTGAGGTCTACGAGGGCATGATCGTCGGCGAGAACGCCCGATCCGACGAGATGAACGTCAACCCGACCAAGGAGAAGAAGCTCACCAACATGCGCGCCTCGGGCAGCGACAACTTTGAGAAGATCTCGCCGCCGACCATCTTCTCCCTGGAGCAGGCGCTCGAGTTCATCGCCGACGACGAGGCCGTCGAGGTCACACCGAAGTCGGTCCGACTGCGAAAGACGGTCCTCGACCACTCCCAGCGCGCACGGCTCCGCAGTAAGAAGGGCTAGCGCCCAACTAGAGTCGTCCCCGGAGGGATGACAGAGCGGACGAATGTACCGGTCTTGAAAACCGGCGTGGGCTTGCCCACCGTGGGTTCGAATCCCACTCCCTCCGCCAAGAGCCGTACCCCGTCGCCGCCTCACGCCGGGGGCGCCTCGGCCCCGTCGTCCGGGGACACCCCAGCGATGCCCTCGATGGATTGGGCGAGCGCGAGGGCGAGCTCGTAGGCCTCGTCGGTGGTGATACTCCCGTCGCCCAGGTAGTCCCAGATCCCGAAGATGGCGTGGAAGACCGCCCACACTGCGGCGCGCACGAGCGCGCGACGCGATTCGTCGACGTTGAAGGTGACCACCCAGCGCTCGACGAGGCGCTCGCGAATGACGAGCACGGCCCGACGCACGTCCTCGGGTAGTTGCTCGACGTCACCGAAGACGTTGCGCAGGAGCCGCTGGTCCGGCGCGGCGAGCTGCAACGCGAGGTGGATCTGGTTGCGCGCCACGTTGGGCCGCCACGGGGCGACCCCCGCGGTCTGGGCGTCGTAGCTCGCGATGATGGCGGCGAAGCGCTGGGTCACCATCGACAGCACGAGGTCGTCGAGCCCGTCGAAGTATCGGTAGAGCAACTGGCGACTCACGCCGGCTTCGCCAGCCACCGCGGCCATGCTCAGGTGCGCGAGACCCCGCGAGGCCACCACGTCGGCGGCCACGTCAAGGATCGACCGGCGTCGATCATCGGCGCGCAGGTAGTGACGTTTGGTCTCGCTCGGATCCGGCATCGGTACCCATTCCATCTCGACTACGGCGCCCATTAATATTGACACACTGTAAACTTTATGCGGGACCCACCACTGAAAGGACCTCCGTGCACGACACCGTACCCTCGACCCCCTGGCTGCACCGGCTCGGTGCGTCCAGTGGCCGACACCCGGCGCGCGTTCTCACCGTCTGGCTCATCGCACTGCTCGCCGTCTTCGGCGCCTCGCGGTTCTTCAAGGCGACCTACAGCGACAACGTGTCACTGACGGGGACCCAAGCGAGCACGGGCGCCGCGCTGCTCGTGGCGCACGACCCGGCGCTGGCGGGATCGACCGGACTCGTCGTCTTCCACAGTCGCACCGGGCGCCTCGCCGAGGACCGCCACGCCGTCGACGAGGTGATCGCCAATCTGGCCCGGCTCGCGCACGTCGTGCACGTGACCAATCCCCTCGCCGCGAATTCGACGACGTTGTCACCATCGGGCACGGTCGGCTACGCGGTACTCAACTTCAACGTGACGCCCAAGTCGCTCGGTCCGACCTACGCCGGCGCGCTCTACCGGGCGAGCGAACCGGCCACGCGAGCGGGTCTCGAGGTCGAGTTCGGCGGCGGCCTCGACCAGGTGGTCCGGCCCAAAATCACCGACCTGCGCAGTGAGTTGATCGGCCTGGTCGTGGCCTTCGTCGTGCTGGCCCTCACCTTCGGCAGCGTGCTCGCGGGCGTGCTCCCCTTGCTCGGCGCACTGATCAGCGTCCTGATCGGACTGAGCGTGCTCGGACTGGTCGCGCTCACGATCACCTTCGGCACGGCGTCGCCGACCTTGGCGGCGATGATCGGGCTCGGCGTGGGTATCGACTACGCCGTCTTCCTGACCACCCGGTTCCGCCAACTGATGATGGACGGGGCCGACCCGGTCGACGCCGCGGGATTCGTCACGGCGAGCAGTGGACGAGCGGT
>JAKBGV010000096.1 GCA_021837305.1 Actinomycetes bacterium | reverse complement strand
TGTGCGGACCGAGGAGCTACGTCGCCGAACGGGTGGCGGCCTTCGCCGAGGCGGGAGTCACCCACCTGCAGGTCCACCCGTTGGCCCAGCCCGGCCAGAGCGCGGCGTCCTTGATTGAGGCCGTGCGCTCGATGGTCGACTAATCGACGCTCCGGCTGGCGTCGCGGCCGCCGGAGGCGAGCCACGCCGCGAACATCGTGGCGTAGGCGCCGCCGGCCGCGAGCAGTTCACTCGGCGTTCCCGACTCGACGACGCCACCGTGGTCGACCACCACGATGCGGTCGGCCCGCTGGGCGGTGGTCAGTCGGTGCGCGATGAGGATCGCTGAACGACCTTCGAGTATCCGGTCGAGGGCCCGCTCGACGATGGTTTCGCTCTGCAGGTCCAGGGAGGACGTCGCCTCGTCGAGGATGAGGATGCGCGGCCCCGCGAGGAAGGCGCGCGCGAGCGCGAGTAGTTGGCGTTCGCCGGCCGAGAGTGTCTGGCCGCGCTCGTGGACCTCGGTGCCGATGCCGTCGGGCAGCCGGTCGACCAGGTCGCGTAGTCCCACGACGTCGATCGCCCGTTCGATCTCGTCATCGGTCGCCTCCGGGCGGCCGAAGGCGAGGTTGGACCGGATCGACCCCGCGAAGAGGAAGGGCTCTTGGGGCACAACGCCGACTTGGGAGCGCAGCGAGTGCAGGGTGACGTGCCGCACGTCGACACCGTCAATCAGCACCCGACCCGCCGTCGGGTCATAGAAGCGGTTCGCGAGTTTCGCGATCGTCGACTTGCCCGCGCCGGTCGGTCCGACGAAGGCCACGGACTCCCCGGGGGCGATCTCCAGGTCGACGTCGGTCAGCACCGGCCGATCGGGGTCGTAGCCAAAGTTCACGTGGTCGAACGTGATCCGGCCCTCGACCAGTCCGAGGTCGGTCGCGTCCTCGTCCTCGTCCACGCCCGGGCGCGTCTCGAGCAGCTCGCGCAGCCTCGTGATCGAGGAGCGGCCCTGCTGGAGTGCGTTGTACTGCTGGACGAGCAGCTGGATGGGCGAGAAGAAGCGGTTGAGGTAGAGGAAGAAGGCGATCAGGGCGCCGATGGTGAGTTTGTGCTCGAGCACCAGCCGGCCGCCGATGGCGAGCAGGAGACCCTGTCCGAGAATGCCGATCATGACCGTGGACGGGCCGTAGATGCTGCTGACGCGCCCCGTATAGAGGTTGGCGTCGCGGTAGGCGCCCACGACGTGGCGGTGGTTGCGGATGTTGCGCCGCTGGCGGTTATTCGCCGTCACGACGCGGATGCCGTAGAGCGATTCGGACAGGTCTGCGAGCACGTTCGCGATCCGGTCGCGGGTGCGCAGGTAGCCGCGCTCGCTCGCGCGGTGGAACCAGATGGAGAAGACGAAGAGCAGCGGCACGACCATCAGGACTGTCCACGAGGCGAGGGTCACGTTGGTCGTGAACAGGATCACGGTGATGACCACCATGGTCAGCCCCTGGATTGCGAACTGGCTGATGCCGTCCTGGACGAGCTGTTGGAGGTTCTCAATGTCGCTGGTCATCCGGCTCATCAGGACGCCGGCCTTCTCGTCGGTGAAGAAGCCCAGGCTGAGTCGCTGGAGGTGGGTGAAGACCCGGATGCGCAGGTCGTGCATGACGCGTGACGCCAGTCGACCGGTGACGTCGACTTGGGCGCGCTGGAGGTAGACGCTCGCGAGCGCCAGGGCGAGGTAGAGCCCGCCGCAGGCGGCGATGACCCCGAGTGAATGGTGTCCGGGAACCATGCCGTGGTTGATCGCGTACTCGGTCAGTTTCGGGCCGGCCTGGAGGACCAGGCTGATGGCGATCACGAGCAGTGAGCCACCGTAGAGGTAGCCCGGATAGCGTCCGACGAGGCGCGCGAGGCTGAGCCGTTGGCGTTCTTTCGCCGTGGGGCGCTGGGTGAAGGTGAGGTTCGCGGGCTCGTGGTGCGGCTCGGTCGCGAGCAACTTGGTCGCTTCACCCATCAACTCACTGGGGATCCCCCCGAAGGGCAACCCGTTGTCGGTGGCGCTGCGGTGACCGCCGCCGCCGAACCCGCCGAACCCACCACCCCAGGCCATCACGCACCGTCCGTTGTGGCTTGGGCGAGGATCTGGGCGTAGAGCGGCTCGGTGGCGAGCAGGGTCTCGTGAGCGCCCGACGCGACGACGCGACCGCCGTCTAGGACGAGCACGCGCTGGGCCAGGGCGATCGTGGAGATGCGGTGGGCGATCACGACCGTCGTGCGTCGCTCCAAGAGGTTCGCCAATGCCTCGTGGATCCCCGCCTCGACGTGGACGTCGATGGCGCTGGTGGCGTCGTCGAGGATCAGCACCGGCGGATTCACGAGCAGGGTGCGCGCGATGGCGATCCGCTGTCGCTGGCCGCCTGAGAGTGTGTAACCCCGTTCGCCGACGACGGTGTCGTAGCCGTGGGGGAGGCGCTCGATGAACTCGGCGGCGTTGGCCGCCCGAGCCGCCGCGACCACCTCGTCCATTGTCGCTTCGGGACGGCCGTAGGCGATGTTGTCTCGGATCGAGATCGAAAAGAGGAACGGCTCGTCCATCACGACCCCGACCGCGGTGCGAAGGGAGTGCAGGGTGAGGTCGGTCACGTCGTGGCCGTCGATGCGAACCACGCCCTCGGTCGCGTCGTAGAACCTGGTGAGCAGGCGCGCGACGGTCGACTTACCCGACCCAGTCCGCCCGACGATTGCCACGGTCTCGCCCGGTTCAATGACCGCGTCGAAGTCGGACAGGATGTCGGGTCCGTCACCGTAAGCGAAGCTCACGTGGTCGAACTCGACGCGCCCGGCGACGTCCACGAGGTCATAGGCCCCCGGTCGCTCGGTGACGGTCGGATTCTCGTCGAGGATCTCGAAGATTCGTTCAGCGCTCGCCTTGGCGCGCTGGCCCATCATCACGAGCTGACCGAGCATCATGAACGGCGCCTGGAGCATGAGGAGGTACGCGTTGAAGGCGAGGATGGCACCGATGCCGAGGTGCCCGTCGATGACCATCCAGCCACCGAAGAACAGCACGAGCGCGAGCCCGAGCTGGGGCAGGTTCTGCACCCACGGCGACCAGATGGCGCGCAGTTGGGCGTCCTTGATGTAGGCCCACGCGACCCGTTCGGCCGCGTCGGCGAGGCGGTTGACCTCGGCCTCCTCCTGGGCGAAGGACTTGACGACGCGCACGCCGTTCACGTTCTCGTCGACGATGGTCGCGACTTCGGCGAGTCGGGCCTGAGTGATCCAGGAGATCGGGAACATGACCCGGCGCATCTTGATTCCCACGAAGTAGAGGATCGGCATCACGACCATCGCCACGAGAGCCAAGACGACGTTGATCGAGAGCATGAAGCCGAAGGCGATCACGCCGATGAAACTCTGCACGACGATGAGTGGTGCGAATGTGGAGTACATCTGGACGCTGCGGATGTCGCTGTTGGCCCGGCTGATCAGCTGTCCTGACTGGACGCGGTCATAGAAGCTGAACGAGAGCCATGCGAGGTGCTCGTAGATCAGCGAACGCAGGTCGGCCTCGACGTTGTAGGCGGTCTTGAAGACGTACTGGCGCGACACGATGCCCGTGATACCGGCGATGACGCCCACGACCAGGATCTCGATGACCG
>JAKBGV010000095.1 GCA_021837305.1 Actinomycetes bacterium | reverse complement strand
CCGACCGCCACCACCTCCACAAGCCCATCGTCGAACAGCCCCAGTACAACATCCTGTGGCGCGACCGCGTCGAGAAGGAGTACCGACGCCTGTACGAGGACATCGGGCTCGGCACCACGATCTGGTCGCCGCTCTCGTCGGGCCTCTTGACCGGCAAGTACCTGAACGGCGTCCCCGAAGGGTCGCGCGCGACCCTGCCCGGTTACGAGTGGCTGCGCGGCATGCTCACCGACCCGGCTCGCAACAAGAAGGTGGCCGACCTCAAGGTCGTCGCCGACGAGCTCGGCGTCTCGCTCACCCAGCTGTCACTGGCCTGGTGCGCGAAGAACCCCCACGTCTCGACGGTGATCACGGGCGCGTCATCGGCCGCCCAGGTCCGTGAGAACATGACTGCGCTCGACGCGCTCGACTTGCTCACTGACGAGGTGATGGAGCGGATCGACCTGATCAGCCTGTTCTAGCAGCCGCAAGCCCCTAGCGCAGCGTGATCAGGTGGATGTCCTGGATTCCGTCAGTCGCGCGAAGTCGCTCGATCACCGACTCGGGCGTCGGGGTGATCGTCGAGATCACCATGAGCGCCGTCTTGGTCGTCGGGTCCGGACCGACGGCCATCGACGAGATCGACACGTGCGCCTCGCCAAGGGCGAGGCCGACGTGGCCGATCATCCCCGGGCGGTCATCGTTGCGTACGACCAGCATCGTGGCCGCAGGCGGGATCTCAACGCTGTGACCGTCGACGGTGACGATGCGGGTCTCGAGTCGGGTCCCAATCGTCATCAACGTGCCCGACACGGCGTGGTCACCCGAGCGCACCGTAATCAGGTTGACGTATTCCGGTGACTCGACCGTGGAGACCTCGCCCCACGTGAGGCCGTGCTCCGCCGCCATCTGGGGCGCGTTGACGAACGAAACGCCGTCGTGACCGGTGGCGCCGAGCAGTCCCTTCAGGGCGCAGAGCGTGAGAATCTTGGTGCCAGCCCCGGCCAGCTCACCCTGGTAGATCACCTCGAGGTCGGCGGGATTGCCATCGAGCAGACCACCGATGAAGCGACCGAGCACCTCCGCGAGGCCCATGAAGGGCCGGACGACGTTGGAGACCTCACCGGCCGCGACGTTCACCGCGAAGGGCACGAAGTCTCCCGCGAGGGCCAGCTGGACCTGTTCGGCGATCGTGACACCGGCCTTGTCCTGGGCTTCGGCCGTCGACGCGCCGAGGTGGGGCACCACCACGACCGAGGCCAGGTCGAACAGCGGCGACTCGGTGGTGGGCTCCTTCGCGAAGACGTCCAGGGCGGCGCCGTGGACGTGACCGTTGCGGATCGCCTCAGCCAGGTCGTCCTCGTTGACGATGCCACCGCGCGCGGCGTTCACGATCCGGACCCCGACCTTGGTCTTGGCCAGGGCGGCCGCGTCGAGGAGGTCGGTGGTCTCCTTGTTCTTGGGCAGGTGGATCGTGATGAAGTCGCTCTGGGCGAGCAACGCGTCCAGCGTCATCAGCTGGACGCCCATGTGCTTGGCCCGCTCCTCGGAGATGTAGGGGTCAAAGGCCACGATGCGCATGCCGAAGGCGAGCGCCCGCTGGGCGACGAGTGCCCCAATCTTGCCCAGGCCGACTACGCCGAGGGTCTTGCCGTAGAGCTCGACACCCTCCCACTTGGACCGCTCCCACTTGCCGGCCTTCAGCGCCGCGTGGGCCTGGGGAATATTGCGGGCCTGGGCGAGCAGCAGCGCCATCGCCTGCTCGGCCGCCGAGAGGATGTTGGACTGGGGGGCGTTGACCACCATGACGCCGAGCTCGGTCGCCTTGGCGACGTCGACGTTGTCCAGTCCGATGCCGGCGCGTCCGACCACGACCAGGTCGCTCGCCGCCTCGAGTGTCGCCGCGTCCACCTGCGTGGCCGAGCGAATGATCAGGGCGTTTGCGCCCACCACCGCGTCGAGCAGTTCCGTCGGGGACAGTCCGAGTCGTACGTCGACCTCGTGGCCGGCGTTACGGAGCTCCTGGAGCCCCGACTGCGCGATTTCCTCCGTTACCAGTACACGAGCCACGGTTCACCTTTCTTTGATCCCACCCACGCTAGTAAGCGTCAGCCGTTGACGAGTACCTTCAGCCGGGTCAGTCCCTCAACGAGGTCGTCATCGCCGAGTGCGTAGCTGAGTCGGAAGTAGCCCGGCGTGCCGAACGCCTCGCCCGGGACCACGGCGATCTTCGCCGTTTCGAGCAGGTTCTCGGCCAGTTCGGCCGAAGTCGCGGCGACCCGCCCGGCTAACGAACGACCGAGCAGACCAGTCACGTTCGGGTAGCAGTAGAACGCCCCTTCGGGCACCGCACAGGTGACGCCGTCGATCTCATTGAGCATCGTGGTCATGATCCGCCGACGACGATCGAAGGCCGATCGCATCGCGGCGACGGCCGACAGGTCACCGGTCAAGGCCGCCACGGCGGCTCGCTGGGAGATGTTCGAGATGTTGGACGTGGTCTGGCTCTGGTAGTTCACCGCCGCACCCATCACGTCGGGCGGCCCGACCATCCAACCGATCCGCCAGCCGGTCATCGCGTAGGTCTTGGCCACGCCGTTCACCACGACCCAGCGATCGCTGAGTTCGGGAGCCACCACGGGCATCGAGACGGTGGTCGCGTCGCCGTAGACCAGGTGCTCGTAGATCTCGTCACAGAGGACCCAGACGTCGTGCTCGGCGGCCCACCGGCCGATCGCCGCGACGTCCTCGGGGGCCACGACCGCGCCCGTCGGGTTCGAGGGCGACACGAAGACGAGGAGCTTGGTCTTGGTGGTGCGGTAGCGCTCGAGCTCCTCGACACTGACGCGAAATCCGTTGGCCTCGCTCGTGGGCACCGGGACGGGTACCCCACCGGCGAGGTAGACCGCCTCGGGATAGGTCGTCCAGTACGGCGCGGGGATCAGCACCTCGTCACCGGGGTTCAGCATCGTCATGAACGCCGTGGCGACCGCGTGCTTGCCCCCATTGGTCACCAACACCTGGGAGGCGGCGATCTCGAGGCCGGAATCGCGCCTGGTCTTGGCCACGATCGCCTCTCGCAACTCGGGCAGACCGGCGGTCGGGGTGTACTTGTAGTTGACCGGCTCGTAGCAGGCCTTCGCCGCGGCCTCGACGATGTGCGCCGGTGTCGGGAAGTCCGGTTCGCCGGCGCCGTAGACGATGATCGGCTCGCCGGCGGCCTTGAGCGCCTTGGCCTTGGCGTCAACGGCCAGGGTCGCGCTCGGCGCCAATCCCCCTAGTAGGTCACTGACTCGGGCGCTCATCACGACTCCATTCCGTAGTCCGTAAGATTGTAAGTCTATGACCTCCCCCGACAGCATCCGAATCCCCTCCGACCTCCTGCCACGCGATGGGCGCTTCGGTTCTGGACCGTCCAAGGTCCGAGCCGCCCAGCTCGACGCACTTGTCGCCGACGCACCGAGTTACCTCGGCACCTCGCACCGACAGGCGACCGTGCGCAACAAGGTCGGTGAGGTGCGTGACGGTCTCACGGCTCTCTTCAACCTGCCCGACGGCTACGAGGTGCTGCTCGGCAACGGGGGCACGACCTGCTTCTGGGACGCGGCCACCTTCCACCTCATCGAACGCCGCAGCCAGCACCTGAGCTTCGGCGAGTTCTCCT
>JAKBGV010000094.1 GCA_021837305.1 Actinomycetes bacterium | reverse complement strand
GCCCCGTGCATCGTGTCTGAATACGACGTCGCACCACGAGCACAATCGACGCTTATCCCGCGCCATCGCTGCTACGTTGCATCGACCTCTTCCTAAAGATTAGGAAGGCCGAGCCGTCCAGCTGTCGATCCCCTCACCAGACAAACGAGGACTTTTGTCGAACGCCCTCACGGTGGAGCGCCCGATTGGGCTACTCGACGTCGCTCCCGCAGTACTTGCACTTGGTCGCGGCGACCGGCAGGTCCGCCGAGAGACACTTCGGACAGGTCTTCACCGGCGCGGCAGGCTTCGGGCCTGAGAAGACCTCCCTGCCGGTCTTACGCATGTAGGTGCGATAGGGGACGACGAGCACGAAGTAGATCACCACCATGAAGATGATGAAGTAGACGATGGCCGAGATGAACGTGCCCACGTCGACGAACTGTCCGTTGATCGTCCAGCCGAGACCCGGCGACGATGACGATGAGCCCTCGAGCGCACTGACGAGCGGTGTGATGATCGAATCAGTGAACGCCTTGATCAGCGTGGAGAAGGCGGTCGCCACGACCAGGCCGACGGCGATGACGATCAAATCGCCCTGCATGAGGAAATTCTTGAAACCCTTGAACACGACCTCCCCTTTCGATCCCCTGAGCGAGACTGTAGTGAAGCATGCACGCCAGTGCCGCGATTCCGCTGGGCCGCCATGAGAGACTTGCCTCGTGCCAGACTCCGCGCCCTCACGACCGTCACGCAAACCCACACGCGCCCGACGATTCGCCCTTACGACAGCCGCGGTGGGTGTCGCGGGCCTCCTGCTGAGTGCGTGTGGCAGCTCCGCGTCCAAAGCGTCGACGACGTCCACGTCCACGTCCACGACGGTCAAGCACGTCGCCGTCGCGCTCTGCCCACTCACCGGCACACCGGCCCCCGGCAACGTCGTGCCCCAGCGGCCAGCCATCGCCATGAAGGTCGACAACTACTCCCTCGGTCCCGCGCCGGCAGAGGCCCGACCCCAGAGCGGCCTCGACTACGCCGACATCATCTTCGAAGAGCAAGTCGAGGGCTCGATCACCCGTTACGCCGCAGTGTTCCAGTGCCGCAACGCGCCGAGCCTCGTCGGCCCGATCCGTTCGGCGCGCTGGACCGACGTCCAGATGCTCAGCCAGCTCGGCCACCCGCTCTTCGTCCACGTCGGCGGCATCATCCCGGTGCTCCAGACCATCGACGCCTCCTCGCTCGTGAACGTCGACCTCGGCACGCATCCGACCCTCGAGGAGAATCCACCCGGTCGCTACGCGCCCTACGACACCTACACCACCACCCAGGCGATCTGGCGGGCGATCAGCGCGCCCGCGAAGGCCCCGGCACCGATCTTCACCTACTCAAAGGTGGTCCCCGCCGGTGAGTCGGTGAGCCAGGTCCACCTCGACTGGTCGGGCACCTCGGACATCTACTGGCGCTGGAACCCCAGCACGGGCACGTGGCTGCGCTTCTACAACGTCGGCAGCCAGAGCGCACCGAACATCCAGCCCGACGTGCTCACCGACGGCGTCCAGAACCAGGCCCAGAACGTGATCATCCAAGACGTCTCGATCACCTACGGGCCGTGGGTCGAGAACAGCCAGGGCGGCCTCGAAGCCGAGTCGCACATCATCGACAATCACGGCAACGCCTACATCCTGCGCAACGGACGGATGATCGCGGGCACGTGGTCAGCCGGTGCGGCGGGCACGCCGACGGTGTTCCTCACGCGCAGTGGCCATCCGATCGATCTCGCCCCCGGTCGCACCTGGGTCGAGATCTACCCGAACACCGCGCCGATGGTCGCGACGCCCACACGCCGGGCGGCCTCGGCCGGGTAGCTATTCGTCCTCGACGCCGGTGGGGACTTCTTGAACGATGTCAAAGGCCCGCAGGTCACGGATCCGCTCGTGACGCCGGGCGCGCAGCTTGCGCTCGGAGAGCGCGGAGAGCTCGACGTAGGTCTTCAAGAGTGAGCGGTGGATCCGCTCGACGGTGATAAACGGGTTCGGGTCCTCGGGGATGACCTCGTCGATGAGGCCGAGATCCAGCTGGTCCTGTGCGGTCGAGCGCATGGTGGCGAGCGTCATCTTTACCTGCTCGCGGGTGGGCTCGGGCGTCTTGTAGAGGATCGAGGCGGCCGAGCGCGGCTCGGCGACGTAGGCCATCGCCTTGTCCAGCATGACGACGTGGTCGGCCATCGGCGTCGTCGCGAGCCCCCCGCCGCTGCCGAGCGCGCCCGCGACCAGTGAGATGACGGGCCTCGGATAGTCGATGCCGCGTAGGATCGAGCGCGCGATGAGTCGGGACTGACCGCGCCGCTCGCTCTCGAGGGTGGGCTTGGCCCCGAGGGTGTCGGTCACGAAGAGGGCCGGAAGGCCGAGACGGGCGCCCACTTCGAGCACGCGCGCGAGGTGGGCGAAGTCCTCGGGACCGGGGTTGGCCGGACGCTTCATCACCGAGTCGCCGTAGCGCTGGTAGGAGGGCTGGGTGCCGAGGATGACGAAGGGCTGCTGTCCGAGTTTGGCGAAGGCGGCCACGATCGCGGGGTAGCGACGAACGTCGGCCTCTTGGATGTGGTTGTAGAGCGCGATCGCGTCGGTGAAGCCGTACTGCGCAATGAACTCGAGGTCGACGCGGTTCGCGTCGGCGATGAGGTCCTGGTACTGCTCGAGTAGGGCGTCGGCGCGGTCACTCGACGTCGGGGGGCGAACCGCGGCGGGCACGAGGTCCGGCGTGCCGGTGATGTCGTCGAATCGCGGTCCGTGGATGCCCGCGGCGCCGAAGGCGTAGACCCGGCGCTGGTTGAGCGCCGTGAGGTTGCGCACGAGCGGCTCGGTCTCCTTGGTGAGCTCCTTGTGTCGCTCGGGTGGCGCGGTCGTGGCGTAGACGGCCCCGAGGTACCACACGAGCTCGGCCACGTCGGCGAGCACCACGTCGATGTTGCGATCGAGCAGGTTCGTCTCGGCGCTCTGGGAGTCGCTCGGCACCGCGATGCCCTCGAAGGCCTCGATGACGTTAGGTCCGGCGAAGCCGAAGTTCGTGCCCGAGGTCGCGAGGATGAGGTCGGCGTTCGGCACGGCGCTCGCCGAGACACCACCCCAGACGTTGCCGAGCAGCACCGCCACGTGGGGCAGGTTGACCTTCTCCTTGTAGAGCCGGATCGCCTCGACCATGCGGGTCATCTGGGTCAGTCCGGCGAAGTTCTCGTGCTGGCGCACCCCGCTCGAGGCGTAGACCGAGACGAGCGGGAGATGCTTGGCGATCGCGAGGTCCGCCGCCGCCTGGAAGGCCTCGCCCGAGATGACCCCGAGCGAGCCCGCGAAGAAGTCCCAGTTCATCGCGTAGAGCACCACGGGGTTACCGTCGATGGTCGCGAGCCCGTAGGTCGACGACTCGCTCTTGCCACGCTTCGTCTCACGACCGAGCTTGTCGAAGTACGACTCGTCCTTCTCGTTGCCGTGACCCCGGCGCACCAGCCCGACGAGGTCCTTGGCGAGGTGCCAACGCCCGTGACTGGCCTTGAAGTGGACGAGCTCTTGGAGCAGGAGCAGCTGGGACGGACTGTTCACCGTTCGCCGGTTGCGCAGGTGCGCCTCGACGGGCTCTTCGAAGACGGGCAGACCCATCGGGTAGCCCTCCCCGTAGAGCGTGGCGTCGAGCTCGTCGAACGGAGAGGAGCCGTCGGGCTC
>JAKBGV010000093.1 GCA_021837305.1 Actinomycetes bacterium | reverse complement strand
CACCCGTTTCGTCACGGCGGAGGAGGTGGGATTTGAACCCACGGTGCCCGTAGACACAGCAGTTTTCGAGACTGCCCGATTCGGCCGCTCTCGCACCCCTCCGTCACGCAGTCTACCGTTCGTGGTGCAGGCGGTCCGAGAGGGGTACGACGTGTCAACCGACAGCGATGGGGAGTTCATGGCCGAGGCCCTCGGCCTGGCGAGTCTGGCGAGCGGGCACGACGACGTGCCCGTCGGTTGCCTGCTCGTCGCCGACGGCGAGGTGATCGGTCGCGGCGAGAACCGGCGCGAGCTCGACCGTGACCCCACGGCGCACGCCGAGATCGTCGCCCTGCGCGAGGCGGCCCGGACCCGGGGGGCGTGGCGGATGGACGACGTGACCGCCTACGTGACCCTCGAGCCGTGCGTGATGTGCGCCGGGGCGCTGTTGAACGCCCGTGTCGCGCGGGTGGTGGTGGGGGCCCTCGACGAGAAGGCCGGGGCGGTCGGGTCGCGCTATCACCTCCTCGCCGACCCCCGACTCTTGCACGAGGCGGCGGTGACCTACGACGTGCGCGCCGAGGAGTCGGCGTTGCTGCTGCGGTCCTTCTTTGAGACGAGGCGCTGACGTGGCCGCGCCGATCGAGGTCATCTGCGTTGACATGGCGGGCACGACGATGCGTGATGACGGTGTGGTCGCGGGCGCCTTCCGACGCACGATCGCGACGCTCGGCCTCGATCGGGCCAGCGCGGCGCGAGCCGAGTCCTACGTCACCGCGACGATGGGTCAGTCCAAGATCGAGGTGTTCCGCGCCATCTTCGGCCCGTCCGCCGAGCGCGCGAACGCGGTCTTCGAGGGGTCGATCGCCGACGTCGCACGAGAACTCGGCGTCAGTGCGCTGCCCGGCGTCGAGGACACGGTGACCCACTGGCGCGCCACCGGTCGTCGGGTGGCGCTGACCACCGGGTTCTCGCCGGCCACGCGCGAGGCGCTCGTGGACCTGCTCGGCTGGGCGGACCTGTTCGACCTGCGCGTCTCGCCGGTCGACGCGGGTCGTGGGCGCCCGCACCCTGACATGGTGTGGTGGGCCGCCACGCGCCTCGAGGCGCCGTCGTGCGAGTCGATCATGGTCGTCGGCGACACCGCCGCGGATATCGAGTCGGGCCGCCGGGCCGGGGCTGGACAGTGCGTGGGTGTTCGCACCGGGAGCGCCGATCACGCCACGCTCGTGGCGGCCGGTGCCGACCGGGTGGTCGACGCGCTGTCGGACCTTCGCGACCTGGGCTAGCCGGTAGTCTCGCCGCGGGGGGCGTGATGGCGGGATGGGAATTCGCGACGATCTTTGAGACGGTGGCCGACCGTCTGCCCGACGCGACCGCGTTGCGCCAGGGCGAGCGCACGACCTCGTTCCGGGACTTCGACCGGCGAGCCGACGGCGTCGCCGCGTGGCTCCTGTCCCTCGGCGCGGTCGAGCAGGACCGCTTCGCCCAGCTCTTGTTCAACGCCCCCGCGTACCTCGAGTCGGTCTTCGCGGCCTACAAGGTCGGTCTCGTGCCGGTGAACACCAACTATCGCTACGGCGCCGAGGAGCTCGCGTACCTCTGGGGTAACGCCGAGCCGGTGGCGGTCGTCTTCCACGGCGCGCTGGTTCCGGTGGTCGACGCGGTGCGCCACCGGGTGCCGTCGGTGCGCGGCTGGCTCTTCGTGGACGACGGCACCTCGGACTGCCCACCGTGGGCGACCCCCTACGAGGCCGTGGCCGAGGCGTCGGTGTCGCGACAGCGCGCGCCGTGGGGACGTGACGGCGACCAGCTCTGTCTGCTCTACACGGGCGGGACGACCGGACTGCCCAAGGGTGTGATGTGGCGCCAGGATGACCTCGTGGTGCTCATGCCAAAGACGGGACCCTTCACGTTCGGTCCCGAGCCGGACTACGAGGCGGTGGCGGCGTCACTACTCGAGGCCGGGCAGGCGACGCTCGCCGCCTGTCCCTTGATGCACGGCACGGCGCTGTTGACGTCCCAGTCGGTGCTCGCCCACGGCGGGTCGGTGGCGACGCTCTCGTCGCGACGCTTCGACGCCGTTGAGCTGCTCGAGGACATCGCGCGCTACCACGTGGCGGGCGTGATCCTCGTCGGTGACGCCTTCGCCCGTCCGGTGCTCGAGGCGCTCGACGCCGAACCGGCCCGTTGGGACCTGTCCAGCCTGGCGGTGATCGGCTCGTCGGGGGCCATGTGGTCCGAACCCGTCAAGCGTGGCCTGCTCGCCCATCTGCCGAGCGTGCTCCTCGTGGACGCCTACGGCTCGTCCGAGGCCCTGCCACTGGGGACGTCGGTCTCGGGTGGGTCGGCCGCGGTCGCGACAGCGACCTTCTCGCTCACGGACCGGGCCCTGGTGGTGAGCGAGGACGGGCGAATCGTGCGGCCCGGCTCCGCCGAGGTCGGCCTCGTGGCGGTGGGTGGGCGGATTCCGCTCGGGTACTTCCGAGACGAGGCGAAGTCAGCTGAGACCTTCCGGGTAATCGAGGGCCAGCGCGTCGCGGTGCCCGGCGACCTCGCCAGGGTCGGCGCTGACGGGTCGATCACGTTGCTCGGCCGCGGTTCGAGTTGCATCAACACGGGCGGCGAGAAGGTCTTCGCCGAGGAGGTCGAAGAGGTGCTCAAGACCCACGCGGACGTGGTCGACGCCGTCGTGGTGGGCCTCGCCGACGAGCGCTGGGGCGAGGTGGTCACGGCGATCGTCGAGCTACGCCCCGGGGCCGCACCGGGCCCGGGACGACTCGTCGAACACGTGCGCGGTCGCCTCGCCGGCTACAAGACGCCCAAACACGTGCTCGTCGTCGAGTCGATCGGACGCTCGCCCAACGGCAAGGTCGACTACCGGTGGGCTCGCTCGATCGCCCGGGAGCGACTCGCGCCCCTCGGCGACTACTAGGTCGATCCCGGTCGAGGCCGGATTAGCGCGGTCGAGGTTCGTGCACGAACACTAACGATATATCGCTATACTCTCGTATGTATCGAAAGTGATCCGAAGGAGGAATCCATGTTCAATGAATTCGACAACGACCCACGGGGATTCGGTGCGGCGCCGATGGGGCGCCGGCGTCGCGGTGGGCCGGGACACGGCCACGGCGGACCGGGCGGACACTTCCGCGGTGGCGCAATGCGACGTGAGGGACGCCGTGCGCGCGGCGACGTGCGCGCCGCGGTCCTCGTGCTCCTCGACGAGCAGCCGCGCAACGGCTACCAGCTCATCCAGGAACTCACCGAACGGTCCAACGACGCGTGGCGCCCGAGTCCCGGCTCCATCTACCCCGTGCTCCAGCAACTCGAGGACGAGGGTCTGATCGAGGCGGCCGCGGCGGGAACCGGTCGGACCTACGAGCTCAGCGAGGCCGGACGGGCTCTCGTCGCCGAGCAGCGCGACGAACTCGGCAAGCCCTGGGAGAACACGGAGACCGGCGGGCGAGTCGCGCGAGAGCTGATGGGCACCGCGCGTGACGTCGTGCTCGCCGCTCGCCAGGTGATGGTCGCGGGGTCCGCCTCGCAGGTGACCAAGGCGACAGCGATCCTCGTCGAGACGCGCCGGGCGCTCTACGGCATCCTCGCCGAGGGTGATCAGGCCTCGTAGGGGCCGGTGCCGCTACGAGGCCGGTGGACCCGGTTCCTCCGGGCGAGCGACGAAGGCGACCGAGCTGCGCTCGGGGTGTTCGAAGTCCAGGTGGACCGTGAACGGTTCGTCCCCGTGTGTCGGACCTTCACCGTCGGCGACGATCACCAGGTCCTCGTCGGGTCGACCATAGATGGCTCGCGCCATGCCGAGCATCGCCTGACCGAGCACGACGCCGA
>JAKBGV010000025.1 GCA_021837305.1 Actinomycetes bacterium | reverse complement strand
CCGTAGAGCTCACCGGGACTCGACACGATGGCGCTGACCGCGGCCAGCCGCTCGGCGAGCGCCCACCCGTCGAGTCCCTCTTGTCGACACCACAGGTAGAAGCCGCCATCGGGTAGTGGCGCGTCCACCCCGAAGGCGCGCAACGAGTCCGACAGTATCTCGAGTCGTCGCCGGTACCGGTCCCGTTGCGTCGTGACGTGTTCTTCGTCGTTGTACGCCACGGCCGCGGCCGCCTGGACGGGGCCGGGCACCATCAATCCCGCGTGCTGGCGCACCGCACGGAGGTAGGTGACGACGTCGGGGTCACCGGCGTAGAAGCCGACCCGTAGTCCCGCGAGGTTCGACCGCTTGGACGCGGAGTGCAACGCGAGCACACCCGACGAGCCGGCGCGCAGAATCGTTGTCGCCTCGCCCGACCAGGTGAAGTCCGCGTAGCACTCGTCGCTCGCCACGAGCACGCCGTGTCGTCGTCCCCAGGCCGCGACGGCCTCAAAGTCCTCGAGGCCGCCCGTCGGATTCGACGGCGAATTGCACCAGAGCACGAGGGTCCGCGCCACGTCAGCGGCCGCCACGCTCGCGAGGTCCAACCGTCCGTCACGCACGGGTACCGACACGGCGCGCAGCCCCGCCAGCGTCGCGCCCATCGCGTACGTCGGGTAACTGATCGCGGGGAACAAGACCGTGTCCTTGTCGGGGGCGTTCAGGTGCAGGTAACCCGCGAGTGAGGCCACGAACTCCTTGGTGCCAACGCAGGCGGCGAGCGCGTCGGGCCCGAGTTCGACCCCGAAGCGGCGTTCGAGCCAACGGCTCGCGCTTCGTCGAAGGTCCTCAGTGCCGGCCGACGGCGGGTAGCCACGGGCGCCCGCGCCGCGGGCCAGCTCCTCGAGCACCGCCGTCGGCGGTGGATCGACCGGTGTCCCGATCGAGCAGTCGATTGCGCCACCGTCGTGCGCGCTCGCGATCCGCTTGATCCCGTCGAGCCGCTCGTAGGGGTACGGCGGCGGCGAGAAGGTCATGGTGCGACCCGCCACTGATCGAAGCGCGCCGCCCCCACCGGGTCAAGGGCGATGCGCAGGACCATCGCGTCGTCCTCGACCGTCGTCTCGAGGACGTCCCCTTCTCGGTGTGCGGCCGCGACGAGGTCGCCACGGTCGAGCGGGAAGCGCACGGTGATCGTGCGGTCCTCGATGCGTAGGCGCTCGGCGATTGCCGCGACGACCGCGTCGAGGTTCTCGCCGGTCAGGGCCGAGACGAAGACGCTGCCCGGGTAGAGCTTGGCGAGGTCGCGAGCTCGAGAGCCCGGGACGTCAGCCTTATTGAAGACCAGGAGCTCGGGGACGTGATCGGCGCCGATGGTGCCGAGCACCTCGTGCACGGCCGCGATCTGCTCCTCGGCGTTCTCACTCGCGGCGTCCACGACGTGGACCAGGAGGTCCGCCAGCTGCACCGAGCGAAGCGTGCTCATGAAGGCCTCGACCAACTCGTGGGGCAGGTTCGAGATGAACCCGACGGTGTCGGTCACGAGCACGGTCTCCCCGCCGGGGAGTTGGCGCTGACGGGTGCGTGGGTCGAGGGTCGCGAAGAGCCGGTCCTCCACGCCCACGCCCGCGTCGGTGAGGGCGTTAAGCATCGAGGACTTCCCAGCGTTGGTGTAGCCCACCAGCGTCAACTCACGGTGACGCCCGCGGTCGCGTCCCTGTCGCTGGACGCCGCGCGTGCGGTCGATCTCCTTGAGCTCCTCACGGATTCGGTGGATCCGATGCACGAGTCGTCGGCGGTCGACCTCGAGTTGGGTCTCACCGGGGCCGCGCGTGCCGATACCACCGGCCTGTTGGGACAACGAGCCCCCCGCGCGGCGCAACCGCGGCAAGCGGTATTGCAGCAACGCGAGCTCGACCTGGGCCTTGCCCTCGGGGGTGCGAGCGTTCTGAGCGAAGATGTCCAGGATGACCGCGGTGCGGTCGATCGCGGTACGACCGAGGATCTTCTCGAGGTTTCGCTGTTGGGCCGGCGAGAGCGCGTGCTCAAAGACCACCGTGTCTGAGTCGAGCGCGAGGCAGATTTCGCGCAGCTCGTCGACCTTGCCCGAACCGAGGAACGTCGCGGGGTCCGGGGCGTCGCGGCGCTGGACGATTCGCGCGACCACGTCGGCGCCGGCGGTGTCCACGAGCAGCGCCAACTCGTCCAACTGACGTTCTAACTCATCAGCGGTGACGCCCGGGAACTGCACGCCCACGAGCACGATGCGCTCGCGGAAGGTCCGATCGATCAGGGTCGAGGGGATGTAAGTCAAGTCGCGAGCCACTCGACGTTGGCGACGAACTGGACCGGACCGCTCAGGGTCGCCCGATCGCCGTCCAGGCGAACCGTGAGATCGCCGCCAGGATTGGCGACGGTGACCACATCGCCGGAGATTCCGTGCGAGCGCGCCACCGCGGCGACCGCACAGCTGCCGGTGCCACACGCGAGTGTCCACCCGACACCGCGCTCGAAGACGCGCAGCTCGATACGGTCCGCGCTTACGGGCGTGATGAACTCGACGTTGGCCCCGCCGACTGCCTCGGACCACGCCTGGGCGAACTTCGTTCGGTCCTCGACGCTCCACGTCGGGTCGTCGGCGACCACGACGTGCGGGTTGCCCACCGAGGCGACTCCCAACGTCCCTGTGGGGCCAGTTCCGACGTGGACCTCGCCCATTTCAACGCTGCCCGTCCCGCCATCGCGGTCGCCGGTCAACGTGACGTGTCGCAACCCGGCGTCGGTGGCGACGTCAAGCGCGTCCCACGAGCCGCGCGTCGAGCGCCGCACGGCCGCGGCGAGGCACCGAATACCGTTGCCCGACATCTCGGCGCGACTCCCGTCGGCGTTGTAGAGCACCATCGTCACCTCGGAGCCGACCGTCGCGAGCAGGAAACCGTCGGCGCCGACGCCGGTGGCGCGGTCGCACACGGCGCGCACCTGGTCCTCGTCCCACCAGGGTGCCGTGCCGTGCTCGATCACCTCGACCAGGAAGTCGTTGCCGGCGCCGTGCCATTTTTGAAGATAGCGAAGTGTCACTGGTCCCATTCTCGCACGAAGCCGTCGGGGCCGTTCAGCACGTGTTCCATGCGCGCCAGGGCTGTTTCGGGGCTCTCGAACCACTCGACGCGTGGATCGCGCTCGAACCACGAGCGCTGGCGCCGCGCCAGTCGGCGGCTGTGGGTGATGGCGTCGCGCACGCACTGATCGAGGTCGACACCATCCTCGACGTGCGCCAGCAGCTCCCGATAGCCGACGGCCTGGCGGGCCGTGCGCCCTACCCCACCGGGTCGAGCGGCGAGACGGCGGACTTCGTCGAGCAACCCCTCATCCAACCACCGATGGAATCGTGCCTCGATGCGCCGGTCGAGCTCGTCCATGGCGACTCGCAACCCGACCTGGACTACGCGAACCCGTCCGTACTGCGCCACGCCCGGACCGAACGAGGAGAACGGACGGCCACTGCCGAGTGTGACCTCGAGTGCACGGATCACCCGTCGGGCGTTAGTCGGTTCCATGCGCGCCGCCGCAATCGGATCTCGCCGCACGAGCTCCTCGTGCAACGCCTCGCCGGCTGCCCATCGTGCCTCGAGCGCTCGACGCACCTCCGGGTACTGACTGGGGATCCGGTAGTCGTCGAGCACGGCTCGTCCGTAGAGACCGGTGCCACCGACGTAGATGACCTGACCACCCGTGGACCAGACCCCGGTCGTCGCCTCGCGGGCCGCGCGTTGAAACATCGCGACGGTGAAATCCTCATCAGGTTCGACGAGGTCGAGCAGATAGTACGGCACCTCGCGGCGTTCGGCCGCGGTCGGCTTCGCCGTGCCGATGTCCATACCGCGGTAGACGGTCATCGCATCTACCGCGACGATGGCACGATTCTGCTCACGAAGGGCGAGGGCGTGCGCGAGGGCTGACTTGCCCGACGCGGTGGCGCCCACGAGGGCGACCGCGACCCGGTTCACGAGACGCTGAGGGCGATGCGCACCTTGTGCCGCGGTGGCCTGATGACCCGGGTGACGTGACCCATCAGGTGGTACGGCGCGCCGTGGTCGACGTGCACCTCGACGAGCGCGCCGGGGCGCAACTGCGCGTCGGTGTCCACGTGCACGAGCTTGCCCTGTCGGGTGCGTCCCGACCACCGGTTCTCCGACCGGCGCGACGGACCCTCAAGCAAGACCTCCTCGAGGCGGCCCTCGCGCGCCACGTGCGCGCGCAGCGCCGAACGGTCCAGCACGTGCTTCAACCGCTCGAACCGGTCCTTGATGACCTCGTCGGGGACGAACTCATCGACCATCGCGGCAGCTCGCGTCCCGTCGCGCGGCGAGAAGATGAACGTGTAGGCCGAGTCGTAATTCGCCTCGGCCACTACCGCGAGCGTGGCTTCGAAGTCCTCGTCGGTCTCCCCGGGGTAACCCACGATGAGGTCGGTCGTGACCGCCAGGTCGGCGATGGACGCGCGCGCCGCGGCCAGTCGCTCGAGGTAGCGCTCAGCGGTATAGCCCCGGCGCATCGCGGTCAGGACGCGATTCGAACCCGACTGTAACGGGAGGTGGAGCTGGGGGCACACGGACGCCGTCTCGGCCATGGCCGCGATCGTCTCGGGTCGAAGGTCCTTCGGGTGGGGGCTGGTGAATCGGATCCGCTCGACGCCCTCGACCTCGCCGAGCGCCCGCAGCAGTTCGGCGAAGAGCGGCCGACGTTTGGTGAGGTCCCGACCGTAGGAGTTCACGTTCTGGCCAAGCACCGTGACCTCGGTGACCCCCGCCGCCGCCAGCATCCGCGCCTCGGTCACGAGGTCCGCCAACGGCCGGCTGATCTCGCCGCCTCGCACGTCGGGCACGATGCAGTAGCTGCACGAGTTGTCACAGCCCGTCTGGATCGTCATCCACGCCGCCCACGGGAGTTCGCGCACCGCGCTAAGCGCCGGGGCCATGTCGCGGGTGACGACCGGGTCGGGCGCGTCAGCGACGTCCACGATCGGACCCTCAACCTGGGCGCGACGCAAGAGCGCCGGCGCCTCATTCAGGTTGTGGGTGCCAAAGACGACGTCCACCCACCCGGCCCGTTCGAGGATCCGGCCTCGTTCGTGTTGGGCCATACAGCCGCCCACGGCGATCTGCATCGACGGCCGCGCGGCCTTGGCGGCCTTCAAGTGCCCGAGCGCGCTGTAGAGCTTGAGGTCGGCGTTCTCACGGATCGTGCAGGTGTTGAAGATCACCACGTCGGCCTCGGCCTCGTTCGTGGCCGGCGCCAGCCCCTCGTTGACCAACAGGCCGGCCAGGCGCTCTGAATCGTGCTCGTTCATCTGGCAGCCGAACGTGCGAATGGAGAAGGTGCGCGGCGTTGACACGCCGTCCAGCCTACTGAGCGACCGGAACGACGCCCCGGGTGACGTCGTAGGTCACCCCGACGCCCGCCCCCACGACGCAGGCGAGACCAACGAGGTCGGTCACCGACACGCCCTGGCCGATGAACAACCAGCCCATCAGGAACGCGATCGCGGGATCGAGCGCGATCAGCACGCTCACGACGCTCGGTTTTATCCGGCGCAGCGCCTGCATCTCCATCCCGAAACCAAGTCCGATCGCCGCCACGCCTACGAGGGCCATGCGGCCGGCGAGCCACGGTCGCGCGACGAGCTCGTGGGCCGACGTGACGGCGAAGGGGACGGTCACCAACGCCGCGATCGACATCGCCACGGCCAGCCCGCCGAAACCCTCAATCGAGCCGCCCACGCGGTGCGAGGCGAAGGCGTAGCCGGCCCAGCCGGCACCCGACCCGAGGGCGAACAGGACACCGATGAGTGTCACGCCACCACCCGGTCGCGCGAGAGCCACCACTCCCGCCCCCGCCAGAGCGACGAATACGTAGTGGCGAAATGAACGTTTCGAGAGGGCGGCCACGAGAAATGGGCCCAGGTACTCAATCGCGACCGCTGTACCGAGCGGGATCCGTGCGATCGACTGGTAGAAGCAGAAACCCATGAACGCGGTCGACGCACCGAGTGCCGCCGCCCCGACCCACTGGTGTTTGGACCAGGTGCGCACCCGGGGACGCGACACCACGAGCAGCGCCGCGGCGCCGAAAAGGAAGCGCCACGCGCTCGACGCCGACGGGCCGATCCGGAGAAAGACCGGCATGACCAGCGCTGCCGACCACTGGATCGTAGTCGTTCCCGCCAGGAGGAATGCGACACCGGCGAGGGTCCGCCGGTGCGCGAGCGACGACCTCAAGAGACGACCGCTCCAATCCGGTCGGCCTCGAGGATCGCCACCGAACCCGCGACCCCGTGCTCCGCGAGGGTCCGCCGCGCGCCCTCGGCGACGGCGTCGGTCGCGTCCACGGTCGTCAGTCCGAGCATCGTCGAACCCGCACCCGACCAACACGCCCCGAGTGCACCGGCGTCGCGCAGTGCCTGCAACATCGGACCTGCGATCGGCAACAACCGTGACCGGTAGGGCTGGTGCAGTCGGTCGTCCATCGCCCACGGTGTGAAGACTCGGTGGTCCGCGAGGCCGGCGATCAAGAGCCCCAATGAGGTCAGGTTCGCGACCGCGTCGGCGAACGGGACCCGGTCAGGCAGGACCCGGCGTGCGTCGGCCGTCGCGAGCTCGACCTCGGGGATCACGACCACGAAGCGCCACACGTCGTCGAGCGCGAGATCGGCCACGGCGATCATCCCATCGCGCTGGCCCGCCACGACGAGTCCGCCACGCCACGACGCGGCCGCGTTCTCGGCGTGCCCGTCAATCGCGACCGCGATCGCGAGCGGGTCCGTCGCCCCCGCCGCCGCCGCGGCCGCGAGCGCCAAAGCCGCCGAGGAGCCGAGGCCGCGCGAGAGCGGGATCTGTGAGTCGACGCGAATGGAAAAACGCTGGTGCCCGAGCACCGAGGCCGCGACCCGCGCTCCGAGGTGGCCCTCGTCGTCAAAGCGACCGGCGCCATACCCACTGGTGACGATGGAGAACCCGTCCGCGTCACGTACCTCGACCTCCACGTAGCGGTTGAGCGCCACCGCCAAGGTGTCAAAGCCCGGTCCCAAGTTCGCCGAACTGGCCGGCACCCGCGCGATCATGGAATCAGCGTAGGCGTTCGCCGACGCCACGCCAGGAATCGACCAGCACGATGTCAGCGGTCTTCGTCGGGGAAGTACTCCTCGCGCGTGATCAAGACCTTGCGTGCCTTGGATCCGTCACCCGGGGCGACGACGCCCTCTTGCTCGAGCTCGTCCATGAGCCGACCCGCGCGCGCGAAACCGACCCGCAGTTTGCGCTGAAGCATCGACGTTGACCCCGACTGTGTACGGATCACGAGTTCGCGAGCCTGACGCAGCACCTCGTCGTCGTCCCCGCCGCCGCCGCCCGGTCCCCCGCGCTCGACGGGCACGTCGAGCGCGACCACGGTCTCGCGACGACCGCCCTGGGCGCGCCAGTACTCGACGACCCGTTGGACCTCGGCCTCGGATACCCACGGCGACTGGATCCGCCGGGCGATGTTGCTGGTGGCGGTGACGAGCAACATGTCGCCCTTTCCCACCAACCGCTCGGCGCCGGCCTGGTCCAGGATTACCCGACTGTCGGCGAGAGACGAAACCGCAAAGGCCATTCGACTCGGTACGTTCGCCTTGATCACACCCGTGATCACGTCGACACTCGGCCGCTGGGTCGCGAGCACCAAGTGGATCCCGACCGCGCGGGCCATCTGCGCGATACGCACGACCGAGTCCTCCACGTCTCGCGCGGCCACCATCATCAGGTCGTTGAGCTCATCGACGACGATCACGATGTAGGGCATCCGCTCGGGACCGGTGGGTCGTAAGGCGTCCGACGGGAGTCCCGTCGCGCGTTCGATCGCCTCGCCGACCTCCTCGGCGATCGTGGGACCCGGATCGAGCTCGCCCCGATCGATCATCTGCTGGTAGCCGGTGAGGTCGCGGGCCCCGCAGGTGGCGAGCACGTCGTAGCGCCGCTCCATCTCCTTCACGGCCCAGCTCAGTGCGCCGGCCGCTTTCTTCGGGTCGACCACCACCGGCGCGAGGAGGTGCGGGAGGTCCTGGTAGTGGCCCATCTCGACGCGCTTGGGGTCGATCAAGAGCAGGCGAACCTGTTCCGGGTTGGCCCGCATCACGAGTGCGGTCACCAGCGAGTTGATGCACGAGCTCTTGCCCGCACCCGTCGCCCCCGAGATCAGCACGTGGGGCATCTCGCCGAGGTTGACGATGACCGTCTGGCCCGCGATGTCGCGACCGATCGGCACGTCGAGGGGATGATGAGCGTCACGAGCCTCGTCCGTGGCGAGTAGGTCGCCGAGTGCGACGAGGGTCCGGTTCCGGTTCGGCACTTCGACGCCGATGGCCGAGCGTCCCGGGATCGGTGCGAGGATACGCACGTCCGGGGTGGCCATCGCGTAGGCGATGTCCCGGCTGAGCGCGGTCAACCGGGCGACTTTGATCCCGGGCCCGAGCTCGAGCTCGAAGCGCGTGACCGTGGGACCGACGGTGAAACCGACGAGGACCGTCTCGACGCCGTGGGCGGCGAGGGCCTCGACGAGCTCGGCGCCGGCCCGCTCCACGCTCGCGCGGTCCTGACGCTGCTCGCGCGTGCGCGTGAGTAGCGTCAGCGGCGGCAACGACCACGACGGCTCGTGCGCGTCGGACATGACCACCGGCGCGGGCGTGACGGGCACCTCGACGGGAACCCACGCACCGCCGGCTGCCTCGAGCGCGTCCTGTGCCTCAGATGGCTCCTCCGTTGGCCAGGGCGTCACCTCGGGTTCGACCGTGTCCTCCGTCGGGGACCGTTCGTCATTGCGCGCCGCGCGCGCGCGTCGGGGCTTCGCGGGTTCGGATGTCGCCACCGGCTCATCGGCTTCGGCCGGGCGCGGCCGACTGGACCACCAGCGACCAAGGGAGCGAGCGACGACGCGAAGAGCACGCACACTCGCCGCCGCGAGCGTGCGTAGGCCAACGCCGGTGGTGACGATCACCGCCACGACCAACACCGCCAACAGCACCACGACGGCCCCCACCTCGCCGAGTCCCCGAACGAGACCGCCGCCGACGACAACGCCGAGCCACCCGCCGGCTCGACCGAGCTCCTTCGCCGAGGCGCTCATCGACGGACGCCCCCCGATCAGGTCGCCGAGACCAGTCACACTGATGAGACCGAGCGTGAGCCCCCACCCCAGGCGCGCGTTGTCGACCTCAACCTTGCCCCAGAGGATCGCCACCCCGAGACCGATGAGCACAAGGGGCACGATGACGCGTCCGACCCCGAGCAGGTCGCCGACGACGCTCGCGAGCCATCGACCGAACGGTCCGAGCGCGTGCACCTCGGCGAGACCGATCAAGATGCCGAACACCACCAAAACGAGCACCCAGACGTCGCGGCCGTGACGCTGCCACAGCGAGGGCGGCTGTTTCACGCGGGTCACGGCGCGCGTCGACCCAGCTCGCGCCGGCGTCTTCTTCGCGTGTCGGGGTGCGGCCATACCCTCTCAACTTACCGAACCCGGGTTCTCGCCGGGCTATTTGGGCCCCATTAGGCTTGCGACGTGCCATCAGCCCATCGCTCCTCCATTGAACTCGCCGAACGCCTGGGCGCCCGTGCCGCCTCCTGCACCGTCGTCAGCGCCCGACCGATCTGCGCGTCACTCCACGAGGTCGTGTTGCACGGCGACCCACGGCTCGCCGGCGTGCCGGGAAACGATGTGATGATCCGCGTCCGTCACGACGGTCATCACGTCCGTCGCCGCTACACAGTCCGCTCGGTGGACCACGACAATCATCGGATCTCGATTTGGGTGAGTACCGACCACGTTGGCGCAGGAAGTGCGTGGGCTCAGACCGTCGCGGCCGATGACGCCGTCGACGTCATCGGACCGCGGGGCAAGATCACGCTCGCCGAGTCAGCCGACTGGCATCTGTTCATCGGCGATGTGAGCGGGCTGGCCGCCTTCTTCCGCCTCGCTCAGAGCATCGAGACGCCCGGACGGGCCATCTTCATCGTCGAGATCGACCAGGACGACGACGCGCTGACGGCCGACTTCGACGAGGGACTCGGCGTCACCGGAATCTTCGTGGACCGACGTGATCGGGGTCGGAACGATCCCGCCGGTCTGCTCAGTGGACTGAGCGCCTTCGCCTTCCCGCCGGACCAGGGTCACGCCTACGTGTTGGGCGAGTTCTCGGTCGTGCGCGCCGTGCGCGACGCGCTGCGCGACCGCGGTCTTCGCGACCAGGACGTCAGTCACAAGGCCTACTGGCGCCTCGGTCGGTCGAACGCCGACCACGGTGAGCCGGACAAATCCGACTCGTGAATCAGTAGACGACCACCGCGGTCATCAGCACCGGCTGACGACGGAAGCGCTGACCGAGCAGACGCCCCGCGGCGCGCTGCGCGGCCTTGTTGAGCGCTCCCTCATCACGCTCGCCGTCGGCGAGCGCCTCGTCGATCGCGACGCGAACGGCGTCGGTCACCGTGGCGATCAATTGGCGGTCCGTCTCGCCGTCAAACCAGCCGCGAGCGACGACCCGCACCGGCTGGACGATGCGCGCGAGTTCACCATCCACGCCCGCCGACAGCAGTAGCACGCCGAACTCGGCGAGCATCCGGCGCTCCTCGAGGGGTCGTTCGTCGAGGTCACCGGCTGAACCGTCGATGTAGTGCAGACCCGCCGGCACCTCGCCAGCTCGGCGGATCCCATCGGCGCGCACCTCAATCTGGTCACCATCCTCGCAGAGCAGGATGTGCTTATTGGACAGCCCCATCGACCGTGCGAGTTCGGCGTGGTGCACGAGGTGGCGGTACTCGCCGTGCACCGGCACGAAGTTGCGTGGGCGAACGAGTTGGTGGAACGTCCGTAGCTCGCCCTGGCGAGCGTGGCCCGACGCGTGGACCGGCTCTTGGCTCGAGTCAATGACCTCGGTCCCGGCCCGGTGCAGGTCATCGATAACGCGCCCGACCGACCATTCGTTGCCGGGGATGGGGTGGGAACTCAAGATCACGGTGTCATTGACGCCCACCCGCAAGGACCGTGCGTCGCCACGGGACATCTTGGTCAGTGCCGCCATCGGCTCGCCCTGGCTGCCCGTGCAGATCACGCAGACCTGACCCGGCTCATAACGGTCGACAGTCTCGATATCGATGAAGTCCGCGGCGTCGGCGTGCAGGAGGTGCAACTTGCGCGCCAACTTGACATTGGCCTCCATGGAACGTCCCATCAGCGCGACCTTGCGCCCCTGTTCGCGCGCGACGTCCATGATCTGCTGGACCCGATGGATGTGGCTCGCGAAGCACGCGACCACCATGCGTCGATCGGGCCGCTCGAGGAAGAGTCGGCGCAGCGCACCGCCGACTGTGCGCTCCGAGTTCGTGAACCCCGGCTCCTCGGCGTTCGTGGAGTCACACAACAACAGCGCGACGCCTTCGTCACCGATTGCCCCCAGTCGAGCCAGGTCCGTGCGACGATTGTCGATCGGGGTCTGATCCAACTTGAAGTCGCCTGAGTGCACCACGATGCCCACCGAGGTCCGCACGGCCAGCGCGTGCGCGCTCGGCACCGAGTGGGTCACGGGGATGAATTCGAATTCGAAGGGACCGATGCGACGACGCTCGCCGTCGGCGACCTCGATGAAAGTGCATTTGGCCGCCAGCTTCGCCTCACTCAGTCGGTGGCGAGCGAAGCCCACGGTGAGTGCCGAACCGTAGATCGGCACATTGACGTCCTTGATCAGGTACCGCAGGGCACCGGTGTGGTCCTCGTGCCCGTGGGTCAGCACGATACCGTCGACCCGATCGCGACGTTCGATCAGCCATCGGAAGTCGGGCAGGATCAAGTCGACGCCGTACATCGTGGGCTCGGGGAACATGAGACCCGCGTCGATCACGACGATGCGGCCGTCCTGCTCGAGCGCGAGGCAGTTCCGACCAATCTCACCGAGACCGCCGAGGAAGGTGATCCGAACGCGTTCGTTAGCCACGAGCGGCTCGAAGCTCAGCGATCACCGATGCGGCGGTCGCGTCGACGTCGCTGCCGATCGGCCCCAGTGGCCATCGACACTGACCGACGGGGAACCCGAGGGACCGCATGGCGGCCTTCGCGGGGATCGGGTTGGGCGCCGACTCGGTCGACTCGAAGGCACAGCTGCGCGCGAGTCGCTCGTTGAGTTCGCGAGCCGTGACCCAGTCCCCCTTGGCGGCACTCGCCACGATTGAGGCGAACTCGGGCCCCGCCCAGTGGGCGGCGACCGAGACGATGCCCGTGGCGCCGATGGCGAGGAACGCGAGCAGCAGCGAGTCGTCGCCGCTATAGAGATCGAGGTCGCCACCGAGGACGGCCTTGACGTGCGCGGCGCCGGGCAGGTCACCCGAAGCGTCCTTCAACGCACGGATGTTCGCGTAGCGGCGCACGAGCTCAATGGTGGTGGTCGCAGCGATCTTGCGACCGGTGCGCGAGGGGATGTCGTAGAGCATGACCGGCAGCGCGGTGCTCTCGGCGATCGCGCCCAGGTGCCCGGCGATGCCGGCCTGGCTCGGTCGGGCGTAGGCCGGCGTCGTCGCAAGCACACCCGCGACGCCCGTCTCGACCACGCGCCCAGTCAGGATGACCGATCGGGTGGTATCCGACGAAGTCGATCCGGCGAGCACCGGGACACTGACCGCTTCGGCAACGCACGCGAACAGGTTCATCTTCTCGTCGTCGCTGAGCGCCGTGCCCTCGCCCGTCGAACCCGCGACGACGATGCCGTCGCTACCGCTATCGACGAGATGACGCGCGACTGCGGCGGCCGTGTCGAAATCGACGGCGCCGTCATCGCCGAACGGCGTGACCATGGCGGTCAAAACCGTTCCGAAGGTTGGTGACGCCATACCTCGAAGTTACCAGTGACCCGACGTGTCGCTCACACGTCGTCGATAAAACGGTCGAGCCCCTCGACCAGACCGGGTGTGGACGGGAGGTGGCGCAACACGGTGGCCACACCGGTGACAAAACTCGACCGGTCATAGGAGTCGTGGCGGATGGTCAAGCCCTCCCCGGGTGAGCCGAAGAGCACCTCTTGGTGTGCGACCAGGCCTGGCAGGCGAACGGCGTGCACCGGAACCCCTTCAACGGAGGCGCCACGCGCGCCCTCGACGGTCTGGCGAAGCGTCGGTTCGGCGCCGGTCGAGCGACCCGCGCGCCGACGGGCGTCGGCGACCGCCCGGGCGGTCGTGATCGAGGTCCCCGACGGCGCGTCGACCTTCCCGTCGTGGTGTAGTTCGATGATCTCAACCCGGTCGAAGAACGGCGCCGCCACGGCCGCGAACCGTTCCGCCAGCACGGCACCGATGGAGAAATTGCTCGCCACGACGATGGCCGTCCGTTCGGCCAGTTCGCCCAGGACCGCTCGATCGGCCTCGGTGAGTCCGGTCGCCCCGACGACGAGCGCCTTGCCGTGGAGCGCGCACCACCGTGCCGACGCGATTACCCCCTCGGGAGTCGAGAAGTCCACCACGACGTCCACCGGCGACGCGTCCACGTGCTCGAGGGTCGTGAACCACACCGCCCCGTCGCCGGGAGGACCCGGCGACCGGTCCACGAGCGCGACGACGTCGAACTCGGGAAACACTGCGAGTCCGTGGGCCATCACCTGACCCATCCGTCCGGCGCCACCAACGATAGCGATGCCGATCACGATGGCACCCTAGCGCGCCGTCGCCGCCGTCTGGTGGTTTCGAGTGCGGCGAGCCAGCCGATGAACCCCACGCCCGTTCCGATGAGACCGAGCTCGATGTGCGGCGCGTGGTAGTAGAAATGGACCGTCCAGTCTCCCGGTGGCACCACGACCTGCTCGATGAGTCCCGACCGGTCAACGCGTAACGCAATCGTCTGGTGCGTCCTCGTGTTCTCCGCCGAGGCGCGCCAACCCGGTATCCACTCCATCGAGCGCTTCAGTATCGTCGGCGCCACGGCGTGCACGGTGACCCACGAATCGCCGTATGGAGTCACGCGAATCGCCACGACACGTGAGCGACCCGCCCGAGAACCGAGCCACGCGGGCGGTCGCAGCGACGTCGCGTGAAAATAAGCGACGGTACCGACGGTCTGGGACAACCGCCAGCCCGGCGTGGAGAGCGCCTGTTGGAACAACGTCGCGAGTCGGTAGACGCGCCTGGGGACACTCCGGGTGACGACGTCGGCGAAGTTGAAGATGGCCCGTTCCGGGGCGTTCACGACGAGGCCGGCGCTCTCGCCGTGGTACGAGGAGAAGTCGAACGTCAACGACGCGGCGCCCGTAGCGCTCAACAACGGACCGACCCGTCGACCATCATGACTGAGCAATTGCACGGAGACTGTCCCCGTCGAGACTCGTCGGTGGTACACACTGGCGAGTACGACGCTGCGCACCGCGAGTAGCTGTCCAAAGAAGCGCTCCGTCTGCACGGCGGGCCGCAGGGGCAGACACCGAGTCGGATTCGGCATCGGTTTCGTGACGGGCGTCGCGAGCTTGTCCGAGGACACCGCGACGGTCTCGAGTCGCAACTGACGGAACGTACCGTCGGCCAGTTGACACGGATTGAGCGAGAACATGGGGTGCGTCGCGGTCACGTTGCCGTAGAGGGCGTTCACGAGCGAGCCGTACCCTTGAACGCTCGCAATGCCCGTAAAGACGTTGACGTTGGGCGAACCGAGCGACTCGAACAACTCCAGATGCGCACCGGATGGATCGATTAACGCGAAGCGTCCGGTGGTGCCGAGACGCGCCGCGGCCGTGATCGGGCTCGGCATTGGTGACGAACGACCTCCGACGAACCCCGTCGAGGTAAAGGCGAAGAAGAGGAGCGCGTCAACGGCGATCAACGAGTGCAGCCATCGCATCCTCGACGGTCGCGAGCGCCACCATCGGATCACGAGCACCGTACCTGCAGCGACCAGAAGATGGGCCACGATCGTCGGCCGTTGGAAGTGGACGAGCGCGGACGCGGACTCAGACACGCCGAGCCACCGCAGGATGGGCTCGCCGTCGATGAGCAGCGCACCACTGAGGATGACGACCGCGAGGGCCGGCGCCAACGCCAGCCACGCGCGCATCCCGCGCCAACTGCGCGCGTCACTGGGCTCGCGACGAAACTCGTCGAGCCACCAGCCGAGTAGGACCAGCACCGCGAGGTCGACGAGGATGACGTTTCGGCTCTGCAGTCGCGTACTGCCGAAGAGGGGAATCGCGCGAAAGAGGTGCCCGAGTGGCGTGTAGGAGCCCCACGTGGCAAAGAGTCCCACCACGCCGACCACAAGGAACGTCACGAAGGGTCGCTCCTGATCGCGCCAGCCGTGGCGCGTCGCGCGCAGCACGAAGGCGATCGTGGCGATCAGGGCGACGACACCGACGTAGCCCGTTACCTCGGGCAAGTTGTAGTGCGTGAAGTAGGCGGGTTGCTTTGCGATCCCGTTGCCTCCGAGGAGGTCGGGAATGAACAGCAAGCTCGTCCAGCGCACGGGTAGCGAACCCGCGCCGAAGAATTGATACCCAAGCCCGGTGCGTTGGGAGATGTTGATGAACGACCAGCCGGGCAGGAGTTGCGCTAATCCGATCAGCGCCCCCCACACGATCCCCACCGCGTTCGCGGCCACGAATTCGACGCGCCGTGACCACGACGGTGCCGGTCTCGCTCGCGGCGCGAAGACCCCGAGGACGATGAGCACGCCGCCGAGCAGCTCCATCACCGCGATCGCCCGCGGTTCACCAGACAGCGTGGTCAAGGCCCAGATAGCAGTGATGCCGAGTACGGACGGTGCGACCGAGCGGGCTCGTTCACGCAGTCTCACCCCGTGTGCCCACCCGCTCACGGTCCGTTCGAGCGACGAGATCACCAGCGCGTACCACGGCAGGAGCGCAAACCCTTGCACCACGCCAAGGTGCACCATCTGGCCATTCATTGCGCCAGTCAGCGCGTAGAGCACGGACGGCACGAAGGCCGACCACGTGCTGATTCGGTACCAGCGAAGTAGCGCGAAGAGCCCGATCCCGGCCACCGCGTAGACCACGACCAGGTTGACGACCCACATGAGGATAGGCGCGGGGATTACGAAGAGCAGTGTCAGTGGGAAGAAGGAACCGGCGTTCATCCCCCCGAGAAGTGGGGTGCCCGAATTGGCGAGGGGGTTGAGCAACGGCAGGTGCCCACTGCGTAGTTGTTCCCCCGTGAGCACCCGCAAGGGGAAGTTTTGGATCAAGTTGTCCTGGGCGATCGCTGGGTGACCGAACAGTGCGGGAACCCCGAATATCACGAGGGGCAGCGCGACCAGCACCAGCATCGCCCACCGGTCGCCACGCCCGAATGGGCGCCACCAGGGCGTCAATGGCGACTCGCCCGCCATCAGCTTTGAGCCGATGGCGGGCGAGTACCAACCGTCATGAGTGAACCGAAGCCCACCGAGGACCTAGCGTCGACGCGAGCGGGGACCCCGGCGGCTCGCGCTGCCGTCGCTTTCACCGAATGTGGTGTCGCTAGGACCGAGGTCGCCGATCTCACTCGCCAGCTCCGCTTCGAATGATGCTTCGAAGGAGGAGACGGCGGGTCGGGAACCCTGTGCGCCGCGGTCACCGCGGTCACCGCGGTCACCGCGATCACTGCGATCACCGCGATCACCGCGGTCGCGGTCATTGCGGTCGTTGCGGTCGTTGCGCTCCCCTCGCTCACCACGATCGCGCTGTGGGCGCGAGCGCGGGCCGTCATCGCTGGCGTCAGTAGCCACGTCGGCAAACTCGCCCGCCAGTGACAGTGACACCTTGCCCTGTGGGTCAATGTCGTCGACACGGACCTCGATCGCCTGACCGAGCTCGAGCACGTCCTCAACCTGGCCGATCCGCTTACCACCATTGAGCGGCGACATCTTGGAGATGTGCAACAGTCCGTCACGTCCAGGCATAAGACTGACAAACGCACCGAACTTCGCGATGTTCACGACTCGTCCGGGGTAGACCGCTCCGACCTCGGCCGTCGGTGGGTCAAGGATGAGCGCGATACGTCGACGGGCTTCCTCGACGGCTCGACCATCCTTGGCGCCGATGGTCACCGTGCCGACCACGCCGTCGTCATCCACGGCGATGTCCGCACCGGTCTCTTGCTGCAGGGTGTTGATGACTTTGCCCTTCGGTCCGATGACCTCACCGATCTTGTCAATCGGAATCTCGAGGGTCACGATCTTCGGCGCCACCTCAGAGACCTGGGCGCGCGGCGCGTCGATCGTCGACGTGATCACGTCAAGGATGGTGAGCCTCGCCTGGTGCGCTTGACGCAGAGCGTCGGCCAAGACGTTCGCGGGCAACCCATCAATCTTGGTGTCGAGCTGCAGAGCGGTGACGGCGTCAGCGGTGCCAGCGACCTTGAAGTCCATGTCGCCGAAGGCGTCCTCGGCCCCGAGGATGTCGGTGAGGGTCACGTAGGCGCCGTTCTCGTACACGAGCCCCATGGCGATCCCGGCGACTGGCGCCTTGATCGGCACGCCGGCGGCCATGAGTGACAGGGTCGATCCGCAGACCGACGCCATCGACGTCGAGCCATTGGACTGCATGATGTCCGAGACGACCCGCAAGGTGTAGGCAAAGTCCTGCTCACTCGGCAGTACCGGGATCAGGGCGCGCTCGGCGAGCATGCCGTGTCCGATCTCACGACGCTTAGGCATGCCCACGCGGCCGGTCTCGCCCACCGAGTAGGGCGGGAAGTTGTAGTGGTGCATGTACCGGCGGAACTCGTCGGGGCTGATGGTGTCGAGCTGTTGGCGCATGCGCGGCATCCCGAGTGTCGTCACGTTGACGACCTGGGTCTCACCGCGCTGGAACAGCGCCGAGCCGTGGGTCATCGGGAACAGGTCGACCTCGGCCGACAGTGGTCGGATGTCGGCGATGCCGCGACCGTCGATGCGAACGCCATCACTCACGATCCGGCTGCGCACAAGTTTCTTGGTCACGGCCTTCACCGCCGCCTTGATTTCGCTCAAGCGATCGGCGAACTCGTCGCTCAACTGCGCGACGATGTCGGCGGTCGCGTCGGCCAGTGCGGTCGCCCGGGCCTGCTTCTCAGCGATGCGGTTGGCGCTGTCCAGCGCGGCGAGGCCGACGGCCTCCACGCGGGCGTAGACGTCGTCCTCGTAGTCGCGGAACACCTGGTAGGGAATAGTCTCGATCGGTCCGCGAGCGGCGACGTACGCCGCGACGAGTTCGCGCTGGAGTTCGATCGACTCACGGATCCACTGCTTGGAGGCTTCGAGGCCGGCCGCGAGGACATCCTCGTCGACCTTGGGTGCCCCGTCGGCGTACTTCTCGAATGAGCCCTCGGTGCCGCCGGCCTCGACCATCATGATGGCCACGTCGGAATCAGCCTGGTCACCCAGCGCACGTCCCGCGACGACCAGTTCGAAGACCGACTCGTCACCTTCGGCGTAGGTGGGGTGGGCCATCCACGTGCCCTCGGTCGTGTACGCCATGCGTACCGCCCCGATCGGACCGTCGAAAGGGATCCCCGACAGCATCAGCGCCGCCGAGGCCGCGTTGATCGCGAGGATGTCGTGGGGGTTCTCCTGATCGGCGCTGAAGATGGTGCCGACGACCTGGACCTCGTTGCGGAAGCCCTTCGGGAACGACGGGCGAAGTGGACGGTCGATCAGTCGACAGATCAGAACCGCCTGGTCCGAGGGCTTGCCCTCACGTCGGAAGAACGCACCGGGAATCTTCCCCGCGGCGTAGGACCGCTCCTCGATGTCCACGGTCAGGGGGAAGAAGTCCATCCCTTCTCGAACCGTTCGGGCCGCGGTCACGGTCGCGAGCAGCATCGTGTCTCCGATGCGTGCCACCACCGCCCCATCGGCGAGCTGCGCGAGGCGTCCAGCCTCGAAACTCAGTGTCTTGTCAGTGCCCGATAGCGGGCGGCTTACGCGAATCGCGTCAGTCATGGTTGCTCCTTAGCGGTAGGCAACACTCCGCCCGGATCCCAGTGGGCAACCGTCGACGGCGG
>JAKBGV010000024.1 GCA_021837305.1 Actinomycetes bacterium | reverse complement strand
AGGCGCGCAAAAGAACCACCGCGATCGAGTCCTCCGTGAACACAGATCAGCGTGGCGACGGGATCGTCGACTCGGCGTTCGGCGACTGCCAGCCCGGTGACGGGGGACTCGACGGCGCGCAGTCCGCGGGGAGGGTCCGAAGGGGTCACGTAGGCAATCTACTGGCCGGGGCGAGGACGCGGACCAATCCAAATTGGTCGCGCGGGCCCTAGTCTGGTGAGGTGACGACGCCACCTTCCAACCCTTCGTCCGCGCCAGTCAAGGGGTCCTTTGGACCGAACGCTTGGCTCGTGGACGACATGTTCGACCGATTCCTCGCCGACCCCGGGTCGGTCTCTTCGAGTTGGCGCGAGTTCTTCGCCGACTACCAGCGTTCCACCGTGCCGACGGTCGCTTCCGCTGTGGTGACTGCGTCCCCCGCACCCAGCCCCGTCGTACGTGAGGTGAACGAGGCCGCGACGCCGCTGCGTGGCGCGGCGGCGCGGATCGTGACGAACATGAACGCGAGTCTTGCTGTGCCGACCGCGACCAGCGTTCGCAGCGTCTCGGCGCGACTGCTCGAAATCAATCGCTCGGCGCTCAATGAGGCGCTGAGCCGGGCGAGCGGTGCCAAGGTATCCTTCACCCACCTCATCGCGTTCGCCATTATCAGGGGACTCATCGCCATCCCCGCGATGAACGCCACCTTCGTGGAGGCCGTCGACCAGAAGGGGACACCGGGGATCTTGCGTCACGAGCACGTGGGGCTCGGTCTGGCCGTTGACGTCGAGAAGAGCGACGGTACCCGCAACCTGATGGTGCCGGTCATCCGCGACGCGGACGCCATGGACTTTCGGACGTTCCTGCTCGCTTACGAGGACATTATCCGTAAGGTCCACGCCGGCAAGGTCGGCGCGGACGACTTCGTCGGCGCTTCGGTTTCGCTGACGAACCCGGGAACACTTGGCACCGTGCAGTCGGTCCCGCGGCTGATGCCCGGTCAGGGGGCGATCATCGGTGTCGGAGCGCTCACCTGGCCACCAGGATTCGAGGCGGCCGACACTCGTGCCTTGGCCGACCTCGGCGTCGGCAAAGTGATGAACCTGACCTCCACGTACGACCACCGGATCATTCAGGGGGCGGAGTCTGGCCTCTTCCTCAAGTTCGTGGCCGAATGTCTAACGGGTCAGCACCACTTCTACGACGAGGCCTTCGCATCGCTGGGCATACCCTACGAACCGTCGCGATGGTCGATGGACCGTAACTCACCGGCCGGTGGCGACGAGTCCGAGCGGGTGCTCAAGCAGATCCGAGTCCAAGAATTGATCAATATGTACCGTGTGCGCGGACATCTCTACGCGCATCTCGACCCCCTGCACAGCGATCCGCCGCCGGTCCACGACGAGCTCGAGCTCTCGACGTACGGACTCTCGATCTGGGACCTCCCGCGCCGATTTATCACCGGAGGGCTCGCGGGTCGCGACGAGGCCACACTCGAAGAGATCCTCGCCATCTTGCGTGACGCCTACTGTCGCACGACCGGCATCGAATACGGCCACATCATGGACCCCGCGCAGAAGCGGTGGATCCAAGCCCGCGTCGAGGGCGTGAAGTCGACGATGAGCGCCGAGAAGCAACGCCGGGTACTGTCGGCGCTCAATGAGGCGGAGGTCTTCGAGCGGTTCCTCCACTCGCGCTACGTGGGTCAGAAGCGATTCGGGCTCGAGGGTGCCGAGTCGACGATCGTCGCGCTGCAGACCATCCTCGACGCGGCGGCCGACGATGGTGTGCGTGAGGCGGTGATCGGCATGGCCCACCGCGGTCGGCTGAACGTCCTCGCCAACGTCGTGGGCAAGTCCTACAGCGACATCTTCTCAGAGTTCGAGGGAAACCTCGACCCCGAGAGCGTGCAGGGCAGCGGGGACGTGAAATACCACAAGGGCGCCCACGGGTCGTTCCGCAACGCCGCCGGGGCGGCGATCGACGTCTCCATGGCGTCGAACCCCTCGCACCTCGAGGCGGTGAGCCCAGTCGTCGAAGGTATCGTGCGGGCCAAGCAAGACCAGATCCTGCGGCCCGGGGACGGTTCCGTGGCGAACGCCGCGGTCGAGCGATACCCGTACCTACCCATCCTGATCCACGGCGACGCGGCCTTCGCCGGACAGGGGGTCGTCGCTGAGACGCTCAACCTCTCGCAGTTGTCCGGTTATCACGTCGGTGGCGCCATCCACATCGTCATCAACAACCAGGTCGGCTTCACCACCGCGCCGGAGTCCGCTCGCTCAAGCGTCTACCCGACCGACGTGGCCAAGATGATCCAGGCTCCCATCTTCCACGTGAACGGAGACGACCCCGAGGCCTGCGCCCGCGCGGCGCGACTCGCCTTCGACTATCGCCAGACGTTCCAACGTGACGTGGTGATCGACATCGTGTGCTACCGACGCCACGGACACAACGAGGGCGACGATCCCAGTTACACCCAACCCCAGATGTACAAGATCATCGACCAGATGCGATCGGTCCGCAAGATCTACACCGAGACCTTGGTTCGCCGTGGCGACATCTCGCTCGAGGAGGCCGAGCGGGCGCTCGACGAGTTCAACGCCCGACTCCAGAGCGTGCTTGACGAGGTGCGCACGGTTCCCGTACCGACGCTGGAGGGCGTTCCGGTCCTCGAGGTCACCCCGGACGCGCCGGCACCCGAGACCGGCGTGGCGCGCGACGTCCTGCTCTTGGTGGCGTCGGCGACGATGACGGCACCGAGCGGGTTCACGATCCACCCCAAGCTCGAGCGTCAGTTCGCGCAGCGGCGCACCCTGCTCGAGGGCGGCGAGGTTGACTGGGCCCTCGGCGAGGCGCTCGCATTCGGCACGCTGCTCGTGGACGGCACCAACGTGCGTTTGATCGGTCAGGACTCGCGTCGAGGCACGTTCTCACACCGTCACGCGGCACTGATCGACTACGAGACGGGTGACCAGTACATCCCGCTCGCGAATCTCGACACGCGGGCATTCTTCACCGTGCGCGACTCCTTCCTCAGCGAGTACGCGGCGCTGGGCTTCGAATACGGCTACTCGGTGGAGTCGAATCGGTCACTGGTGGCCTGGGAGGCGCAGTTCGGCGACTTCGTCAATGGCGCCGAGATCATCATCGATAACTTCCTTGTCGCCGCCGAGGACAAGTGGGGACAGCGCGCCGGCTTGGTGATGCTGCTCCCGCACGGTTACGAAGGTCAGGGCCCCGAGCACTCCAGCGGACGGATCGAACGATTCCTCTCGCTGAGCGCGCGCAACAACCTGCGCATCGCCCAGCCGACGACGGCGGCGCAGTACTTCCATTTGCTGCGCAGTCAGGTGACCCGTGAAACGGTGACTCCGCTCATCGTCTTCACGCCGAAGTCGATGTTGCGCGCAGTCCAGACCCGATCGACGTTGAGTGAATTCGAGCATGGTTCATTCCAGACGGTGCTCGACGATCCCCACGCCCAGCACGATCGGGTGACGCGAGTGGTGTTCGCCTCGGGCAAGATCGCGCACGAGGCGCTCGCGCGTCGCGCAGAGGTCAACGCTGAGCACGTGGCCGTGGTGCGCGTGGAACAGCTGTACCCGTGGCCCCACGACGAGATCGACGCCGTCCTCGCGTCCTACCCGAAGGTGGCTGAGGTCGTGTGGCTCCAGGAGGAGCCCGAGAACATGGGTGCATGGCCATTCGTGCACCACCAGGTCCACCGTCAGCTGCGCGACGTTGCGCTCAGTCACGTCGCACGGGCCGAATCCGCGAGCCCCGCGACGGGCAGCTCGTTGATCCACGTCGCCGAACAGTCCGACCTGCTGACTCGAGCGATCGGGTGAGCGCGACGCGCACGCGGCTGCGGGTCGTGATCGATGGCTCGAACCTCGCCACCGAAGGCCGCACCGACCCGAGCCTCAGCCAATTGGACGACGTGATCAGCGCGTTTCGTGAGGAGAACCCCCGCGCGGAGCTCATCGTCGTCGTTGACGCGAGCTTTGGCCACCGCGTCGCGAGTGGGGAGCGGGCGCGATTCAAGGACCGTGAGCTCGATGGCACGATCGTGACGCCGCCGGCTGGCGCGATCGGCCGGGGCGACGCTTTCATCTTGAAGATTGCCGACCGCATCAACGGCGTCGTGCTCAGCAACGACTCGTTCCAAGAGTTCCACGCCATCTACCCCTGGCTCTTTGACGAGGGTCGCCTCATCGGCGGCAAGCCCGTCTCTGGGGTCGGATGGATCTTCACCCCGCGGTTACCCGTACGTGGCGTGAAGAGCGCCCGGGCCGTGAAGAAACTCGCGGTTTTGATGCCCGAGGGTGTGACCCCGTCGATCGGCACCACCATCACCCCGGCCAAACCGAATGCGAGGGCCGCCAAGGTCCCCGCGGCGAAGAAGACACCGGAGAAGGCGGCTCGCCCCGCCAAACGGGTGACCAAGGCATCGCGGGTCCTCGTCGAGGCACAACCAGCCGTGAAGACCACCGCGAAAGTGAGCAAGGTCGCTAAGAAGGCCGAAGGAGCGAAGAAGGCACCGGCGAAGAAGGCGCCGGTGGCCAAGGTCGCGGCGAAGCGCGCTTCCAAGTCGAGGACACCCGTCAAGGCCGCGCCGGCGCCCGAGCCGGCACCGGTGGTGAACGTTCCGGCGGTGGCACTGCGACGTGGCCGTCAGCCGGTGAACCCCGAGGACGTCTTCGCACGTTTCCGCTCCGCCTTCAAGGTGAATTCGAGGCTCGAGGGCGAGGTCACGACCTTCACGTCGCACGGCGCGGTGATCACCGTCGCTTTCAAGGGCGGTCAGGTCGAGTGCTACGCCCCGACAACGTTGCTCGGCGACCCGCCACCGGCACGGGCGCGCGACGTGTTGAAACGGGGTGATCGGCGAACGTTCCGATTGATCACCGTCGACCCCGAGCGTCGGATCGCAGAACTGGCCCTCGCGTGAACGGCCTGTCACTCGACCCCCGGGACTGGTTGCCCCACCGCGAGCCGTTCCTGCTCCTCGACGAGCTGCTCGAGATCGAACCCGGCGTGCACGCGACCGGGACGTGGACGTTGCGCGGTGACGAGTGGTTCTTCCGGGGTCATTTCCCGGGCCGCCCGACGACGCCCGGTGTGCTCTTGCTCGAGTCCTTGGCTCAGTGCGGTGGCGTCGCGGTGTTGGCTGACGAGCGATACCGCGGACGACTGCCCCTCTTCGGGGGTGTCGAGCACGCTCGGTTCCGCCGTCAAGTCGTACCGGGCGATACGGTGACCCTGCACTGCGAGATGACTCGTCTCTCGGCGCGGGCCGGTAAGGGCCACGGTATCGCGTCCGTTGGCGGTGAGGTCGCCGCCGAAGCTGATCTCCTCTTCGTTCTCGCTGACCTGACGTGAAGGTCGCCACCTGGAACGTCAACTCGGTCGCGGCCCGGTTGGCCCGACTCACCTCGTGGCTCGTCGACGCTCAGCCTGACGTGGTCCTGATCCAAGAGACGAAATCCACCGATGACCGGTTTCCCGTCGCGGCGATCGTGGACGCGGGTTACGACGTCGCACATTACGGCCAGGGACAATGGAACGGTGTCGCCATCCTTTCGAGGGTGGGCGTGACCGACGTGCAGCGGGGCTTCGGGGACGAGGACCCCGAAGCGCGCATCATCGGCGCGACGTGTGGCGGGGTCCGGGTCTATTCCTGCTACGTCCCCAACGGGCGGTCACTCGATGATCCCCACTACCGCTACAAGCTTGATTGGCTTGGTCGTCTCGGCGAACTCGCGTCGAACCGTCCCGCCGGACCGTTCATCCTCGGCGGTGACTTCAACGTCGCACCGTCGGACCTTGACTGCTGGGACCCGACGAGCTTCGTCGGTGCGACGCACGTGAGCGAGCCCGAGCGTGCGGCCATTCGCGCGATAGAGTCGACGGGCCTCGTCGACCTCATTCGGGTGCTCCACCCCGACGAGCCGACCTACTCGTGGTGGGACTACCGCGGTGGCGCCTTCCACCAGAATCACGGCCTGCGCATCGACTTGTTGCTCGTCGACGAGACCCTGGGAAGACGGGCGAAAGCCGGGTACGTCGACCGTGAGGCCCGCAAGGGCGAGAAGCCGTCAGACCACGCGCCCGTCGTCGCCGAGTTCGACCTCGAGTCAGAAGGCTGAGGACAGTGGCACTTCGATGAACGATGGCCCCGCGGTGGCGAAGGATCGGCGAAGTGCGCCGACGAGTTCATCGGCGGTCGTCACCGCCGTGGCCGGGACGCCCAGTGCGCGCGCGACGCCGCAGAGGTCGATGCTGGGATCGTCGAGCGACAGCAGGCGCTCACTCGCTGCTCCGGCCCCGGTGGCGCCCACCCGCTGACGTTCAAAGTCGAGGATGGCGTAGCGGCGGTTCGATAGGGCGACAACGGTGACGTCGAGTCCCTCGCGAGCCATCGTCCAGAGTGCTTGGGGGGTGTAGAGCATCGAGCCGTCCGACTCGAGAGCGATCACACGCGTACCCGATCCAATGGCCGCGCCCACCGCGACCGGTAGCCCGAACCCGATCGAGCCGCCGGTCAAGGTCAACAGTCGATGGGGCGCCGCGAACGTGGTGGCGCCGTAGAGGTGGATGCCACTCGTGTTGGACTCGTCGCTGATGACCGCACCCTCGGGCAGCGTGGCGGCGATTGCGGCGGCGAAACTCTGCGCGTTCAACGCCCCACTCGGTGGGTCGGGCACGCGACCCACAGGTACGCTCACCCGTGGCGCGTGGAGCCGGTCCGCGAGCATCTCGAGTGCGCCAACGACGTCACTTCCGGGTGGCGCGAACGCGACGACCTCGCAGCCTGTTGCGATGAGCCGACTGGGCACGTCGGGGTAGGCGAAGAACCCGACGGGTTCATCCGTGCCAACCAGGATCATCGTTTCGATCTCGGCGAGTTGGCCGACGGCGAACTCGCTCAGGTAGATCAACCGCTCAGGCTGGAAGACCCCAGCGCCGCGATCCATTGAGGTGGGAAAGGTCTCGACCATCACTGTCGCGCCGATGGCCGCGCCAACCCGATGGGCGAGATCCATGGCCGCGCTCGAGGTGGCGGCCCCACCGAGGAAAAGCGTCGAACGCGTTGTGCGCAGTCGCGCCACGACGTGGTCGAGGAGTCCCTCGTCAAACGGGACCGCTGCAGCCCTCGCGGCCGTCGGCCAGTGGGCCGGGGGGGCTTCAAGCGCACCCCAGGAGACGTCGGCGGGCAAGATGAGCGTGGCGACCCGTGAGGGTGGGCCGTAAGCGTCGGCGATGGCACGCGCTGTCTCGTCGGCCACGTCATCGGGGTGGCGCGGCTGGTGGACCGATCCCTCGAGTGCACCCGCAACGGCCGCGATATCGCTCTGGAGCGGGGCGTCAAAGCGCGCGTGGTAGGTCGCGTGGTCCCCGATGACGTTGAGCAGCGGCACGCGCGCCCGGCGAGCGTTGTGCAGATTGGCCCAACCGTTGGCGAGTCCTGGTCCGAGGTGTAGCAACGTCGCCGCAGCTCGGCCGGTAACGCGTGCGTAGCCGTCGGCTGCGCCCGTCGCGACACCTTCGAAGAGGCAGAGCACCGCTCGTACGTCGGGGGCGTCGTCCAAGGCTGCGACGAAGTGCATCTCGGAGGTGCCGGGGTTCGCGAAGACGGTCGTGACGTCGTTGGTGCGCATCGTCGCGAGCAGCGCGTGCGCGCCGTTCACGGCCTGGCCCGTTCGTCGAGGAGCCGGTACGGATTCAACAGGCCCGACGGGTCAAAGGCGTCCTTGAGCCGTCGTTGGAGGGCGAGCACATTGGGGTCGACCAGCGAGAGGAAGGCCGCCTGCTTGTCTCGACCGATACCGTGCTCGCCCGAGATCTGTCCGCCGAGCTCCATGCCCGTGGCGAAGAGCTCGTGCAACATCGCCCCACGGCGCTCGTCATCGTTCTGATAGATGGAGAGGTGGACGTTGCCGTCGCCGACGTGGCCGCAACCCGCGACGAAGGCGCCGAAGCGCTCGCCGAGCAGGCGGGCGCGGTCGAGGAACTCCGGGACCTGCGAGCGAGGCACGACGACGTCGATGATCTCATTCGCGCCGGCCGCCTTGGCGACCCAGAAGACCCGCTCACGGGCTTCGATCAACCGGGCGGCGGCACCCCCAGGCAGGACGTAGACGTCCAGCGCGCCGCCCGACTCGACGAGGCTCGCAAGGTGGGCGAGGTCGTCATCGAGTTGGGACGACGTGCGGGTCTCAAGCACGATGACGAGGTACGCGGACGTGCGGGCTGCGACGTCGGGGGACACCCCCAACTCGAGGTTGGAGGCCTGGGTGATCGCCGCCATGGTGAGTAGGTCCACGTACTCCAGGATCGAGGGTTCCAGTCCGGAGGCGACGATCTGCGGCACGATACGCGTGACGTCGACCAGGTCGGCGAAGGGTACGAGGACCGTGGCGGTGTGCTCGAAGCGCGGCGCGAGTCGGAGGGTGACCTCGGTCACCATCGCGAGGGTCCCTTCACTGCCGACGACCAGCTGGGTCAAGTCGTAACCGGTCGATGACTTCATGACGGGACCGCCCACGCGCATGACCGTACCGTCGATGAGTACGAGCTCGAGTCCAAGGACGTGCTGGCGGGTCACGCCGTGGCGCACCGCGCGCATTCCTCCGGCGTTGGTGTTGACGTTGCCGCCCAGCGACCCCGAGGTCTCGCCGGGATAGACCGGGTAGCGCAGGCCGAGCGGCGCGAGCGCCTCATCGAGTTCTCGCAGGGTCACCCCCGGTTGGACGACCACCACGTGATCACGTTGGTCGATCGTTCGGATCTCGTTCATCTTCGCGAAGCTGACGACGATGCCGTCCTGCACGGGTGTCGCCCCGCCCGAGAGACCCGTACCCGATCCGCGCGGTGTGATTGGGACCCGGTGGCGGCTGGCCAGTTTCGCGATAGCGGCGACGTCGTCGGTGGTGCGCGGATAGGTGACCGCGAAGGGCTCGACGGGATCGGGGTGGAGCGTCTCGTCATGCAGGTCGTCGGGGTTGTGGTGGGGGCTGAAGGTGACCCCACCGTCGCCCAACAGTGAGTTCAGCGCCTCACGGAGTGTTTGCAGGTCCATCAGTTGGCCACGCTACTTCGTCGCTTGCGGCCGCGAGGTCACGTCGGATCGCCGCCAGTCGGGCTCGCCGGGCTTCGCCGGTGAGTGGTGCGTCACGACGGTCGAACGCGGCGATGACGCGCTCGATCGGTGCGAGGTACCGCGATGGTGTCCGATCCGGGTATCGCGGGTCGTCGCGTCCCCGACTCCAGGTGAGCAGCAAGGAGCGTTCAGCTCGACTGATCGCCACGTAGGCCAGTCGCTGCTCCTCACCGAGTTGGGCCTCGGTGGTCGCGTTGTAGTTCGGTAGCAGTCCCTCGGCCCACCCGACGACGGCCACGTACTCGAACTCGAGTCCCTTGGCCCGGTGGATGGTCGAGAGCGCCACGGCATCGGGCGCGTCGTGCTCGATGCGCCGGCCGTGTTCGAAGGGTACGAAGAGGTCCGAGGCCGGTGAATGATCCGGTCCGCGCCGTTCGACCGGGATCAAGGCCGACTCGAGCGCGGCGGCTACGACGTCTAGTTGCGCGTTGGTGCGTGCCAACACGGCCATCGAGCGCCACGACGCACCGGGTCGATGGTTGACCCGTAGCCAGGTGGCGACGTGTCGGGCTTCTTCGTCGTCGGTGTTGTAGCCACGCACGATCGGTGTGGGGCCGTCGTCGCGCGCCGGTACGATGCCGCGGGCACCCTCCTCGAGCAGGGTGTTCGCCACCGCGACGATCCGCGCGGTCGAGCGATGGTTGCGGGTCAGGTCGAGCACCACGGTGTCAGGCCAGGTGTTCACGAGCTCGCTGAGCAACTGGGCACTCGCCCCGTTGAACCCGTAGATGGACTGGTTTGGGTCGCCGACACTGAACAGGTCGGGGTCATCGCCAGCCATCTCGCGCAACAGCATGAACTGCAGCGGGTTCATGTCTTGGGCCTCGTCCACGTAGAGCGACGGCGTGCGGTGGCGAAACGCGGCGCGTACCGCTGGTTCATTGCGTAGGAGCGCGATGGCCTCACTCAACAGCAGGTCGAAGTCGAGCACCCCGCGGCTATGGCACAGCCCGACGTAGCGGTCGAGCACGTCGGCGAAGGTCGCGGCGGGCAGCGGGGAGTCACGGTGGTGGCGCCGGGCCTGGCGGATGTAGGTACTCCCGCTGAGTCCTTGACTCAGTGCCCAGCCGATTTCGAGTTCCAAACGGGGAAGCTGCCAGTCATCGAGGCGGACCACCCCCGCTTCGGACAACTGGGCAGCGAGCGCAGCCACCAGGCGCCGCCGACTGGTCTCGAGCACGACGGGGGGTCGGCCGCTATCACGTCGGTGCTGGTTCACGATGGTTAGGGCGGCGCGGTGGAACGTGCCGGCGCGCACGTCTCGGATACCCGAGGCGAAGAGCCGTCGGCGGAGCTCGTCGCCGGCCTTTCGCGTGAAGGTCATGGCGAGGACCTGGTCGGGGCTGTAGTCACCTTGGGCGATGCGCCGTTGGATGCGCAGCGTGAGCACGTGGGTCTTGCCCGAACCCGCCGTGGCGCGCACGAGCAGTCGGCGCGCGCTCGAGGTGACCGCTTCGCGCTGTTCGGGGGTGAGGCCCACCAACAGGTCGGGGGAGAACTCGGCGCCGTCGCTCACGTCCAGACGCTACCGGTCATTGTCGTCGCGGCGCCGCGCCTCGGTAACCTTGGGGGGTGCTGCGCAGCTTCGGTGATGGGACCATCTTTGGCGAGGTCGCCGGCGATGGACCCGTTGGGGTGGTCTTGCTGCACGGTTGGGCCCGACGAGGGCGGGACTTCGCCGCAGTCCAGGAGTTGCTGGTGCGACGTGGCGTCTCGTCAGTGGCCCTCGATTTACCGGGGTTCGGGTCCTCACCACCCCCAACGGTCGCGGGCGGCGCGCGTCTCTACGCGTCACTCGTCGTGCCCGTACTGACGGCGCTCGGCCACCCCGTCACGCTCGTCGGGCACTCCTTCGGTGGCCGCGTCGCCACGGTGATCGCGGCCGACCACCCCGAAGTGGTGACAAGTGTGATCGTGACCGGGACGCCGCTGCTGCACAGCCCCGTCGCCGTTCGCTCGCCACGTCCGTATCGGATGATCCGCTGGCTGCACCGGCGAGGTTGGCTTTCGGACGAGCGTATGGAGGCGGCTCGCCACAAGTACGGCTCGACGGATTACCGCGCGGCGTCAGGGATTATCCGTGACGTGCTCGTGGCGACCGTGGCCGAGGGGTACGAGGAGGAGCTCGCCCGTCTCGAGGTGCCCCTGCACATGTTGTGGGGCGAACTCGACACCGTGGTGCCTGTCGCAGTCGCCGAGCGCGCGAACGAGCTGCTGCGAACCCCCGACGTCGGCGCGCGTCGACTCCGTGTTCTGAAAGATGTCGGACATTTCGTGCCCAATGAAGCCGCGGCGACCCTGGCCGATCTCATTGTCGAGGTCGTGGCGTGACCATCGCCATCGTGGTCTTCGCCTCCCTCGCGGTAGCCGGGGCGTACGTGGCTCAACTGGTCCGGTGGCTACGCGTGCTCCAGCGGGAGCACTACGTTGCCGCCTCGCTCCCTCGGTTCTTGGGGCGGTGGACCTCGCCCCTGGTGGGCTCGGCGTCCACGCCCGTGCGCCGGAACCTTCGCCGACCGCTCACGCTCAGTCACGTGATGTTCGTCGGTTTGATCGTCGGCCTGCTGTTGGCGAGTCCCGTGGTGCTGGTGGTCGACTCGATCCTCTACGGCTGGCTGTGCCCGGTCGGCCTCACGCTACGGGGTCGTACGGGCGCCCTGCGCTGGACTCGTCGTGCCACGACCATCGCGGTCGCAGCGAGCGCCATGGCGACCGCGATCGCGCTGCTGGGCGCGTTGACCCCGCAGCCGTGGCTCGGCGCGGTGGTCGTCGTCTGGGCAGTGCCAATGTTGCTCGATCTCGCGACGCGGCTGTTGTCGCCCTACGAGGACCGGCGTGCGCGCGCGTACGTTGACCGGGCTCGTGAGCGATTGGCGCGCGTCGCGCCGACGGTCGTCGGGATCACTGGCTCGTACGGAAAGACATCAACGAAGAACCACGTAGCGCAATTGATGGATGGCTCGGTCGTGGCGTCGCCGCGGAGCTTCAACAATCGTGCGGGGCTCTCGCGAGCGATTAACGAGAACCTGGGTGATGGGACGTCGGTCTTCATCGCCGAGATGGGTACCTTCGGGCCCGGTGAGATCCGCGCCATGTGCGAATGGTGTCCACCGACGATCGCCGTGGTCACAGCGATCGGGCCCGTTCACCTTGAGCGGATGAAGTCGCTCGACGTGATTGACGCCGCCAAGTTTGAGATCACCGAACGGGCGTCGGTCGTCGTACTCAACGTCGACGACGAGCGCCTGCGGCGTTGGGTCGACCGTCTTGAGGCATCGGGAAAGCGGGTCGTGCGCGCCGGTTCCACTTCGACGGACGCCCAGGTTCGCGTGGCCCGCGATGGCGCACAGTGGCGCATCGAAGTGGATGGTGTCGAGCCGTTCCACCATCCGACCATCATGGGTGTCCAGCCGAGCAACCTCGCCTGCGCGATTGCAACCGCCATCGAGCTCGGTGCTGTCCCGGGGGAGGTGCTGGGTCGTCTCGACGCCGTGATGTCGGTCGCCAACCGCGCCAACGTCGTCGCGGCTCCCTCGGGCGTTCTGGTGATAGATGACACCTTCAACGCCAATCCGGCGAGCGCGGCGGCTGCCCTCGAGGTGCTTGTGGGTCTGGACGTCACGGGTCGCCGTGTCCTCGTGACCCCCGGGATGGTGGAACTCGGTCGCGATCAGTATGGACAGAATCTCGCGTTGGCGCGCCGCGCCAACGCCCTCGGTGTCGAGCTGATCGTGGTAGGACGGACCAATGCCCTCGCCTTGTCCGTGGGCTATGACCGACCACCCCGGCGTTTTGACCGGCGTGAGCAGGCCGTGGCGTGGGTTCGCGAGTCCCTGGTCGCCGGCGACGCCGTGCTGTATCTCAACGACTTGCCCGACAACTACCCTTGATAGTCGGTCTAGGAACGAGGTGAGCGGTGTCAAGTGGTGTGATCTTTGGCGGGCCGTCGCCCGAGCACGACGTGTCGATCCTGACGGGTCTGCAGGCCCTGCGCGAGTTGCGACGCACGGAGACCAACGCCGTAGGGATCTACTGGACCAAGACCGACGCCTTCTACCAGGTGGGCGGCGACGTCGAAGCGGAGTCGTTCGTCGACGGCGTGCCACGTGGTTCGTCGCCGCTTACGTTTCGGCTGGGTGAAGGCGGTGGTTTCTTCAGTGCGGGGGGGCGCCTCGGCAAAGACCGCCGGCTCGACGTGGACCTGGTCGTGCTGGCGACGCACGGTGGTCCGGGCGAGGATGGGACGCTCCAGGCGGCACTCGACCTCGCGGGTCTCGCCTACACCGGGCCGACCGTCGCCGGTGCCGCACTCGGGATGGACAAGTGGTCCTTTGGTGCCGTCTCCGCGGCGGCCGGGCTACCCACGCTGCCCCGGGTCTTACTGAGCGACGCGACGACATCGCTGCCCTTTGACGGGCCCTATATCTTGAAGCCCCGATTTGGCGGGTCATCGATCGGCATCGATGTGGTCGACGACTTGGAGACCGCCCGGGCTCGACTGCGCACGAACAGCCACTTCGCCCTCGGCTGTGTGGTCGAACCGTTTCGCGCCGACCTGTACGACGTCCAGATCGCGGTGCGCAGCTATCCCGCGCTCGCGCTGTCGGCCATCGAACGGCCCCTACGCCGCGCCGTCGCCTCGGAGATCCTCGACTACCGCGACAAGTACGTGGGTGGCGATGGGATGGTATCTGCGCCCCGAGAGATCCCCGCGGTCCTCGCCCCCGGCCAGGCCGAACGGATCGTCGAGATCGCTCGAACTGTCGCCACGGTGGCGTCGGTCCGCGGCGTGGCTCGGATCGACTTCCTCGCCAACTCCGACGAGATCTTCCTCAACGAAATCAACACGATCCCAGGGTCCCTCGCGAAGCACCTCTTCGTCGAGCCGGTCGTGCCGTTTAGCCAATTACTGGCCGACCTGGTGGCCGAGGCGCGTGAACGACCGGCACACCGCTACAGCTCGGCGGGCGCCGACGGACTCGTGCTACGCAGCGCCGGTTCGATCGCCGCCAAACTGGCGTAGACGGGGCACTCGGGCCAAGGCGTCCGCGAGGACGTCGCTGAACGGGTCGAGCAGTCGACCACGCTCTATCGCCCAATAGGCCCGTTCGACGTCACCCAGATCGAGGGACACGTCATGCAGGGCGAGTGCAGCCCATTCACCGTCGCGCTGGAGTCGTGCCAGATGGCCCTCCACCGTGAACCACTCGAATCCGTGACGTACACCGACGAGCGGCTCACCGTGCACCAGGCTGAGGGCTTGGATCAAGAGGGGTGTCGCGTCGCCCGTAGCACGCCGTCGCGCGTCGCGGATGAGGTCGTGGAACCGACCGACGTCACTGTTGACACCGTGCAGGCGGTAGAGGCCGTCAGCCGACACCGGATGAAGCCGTGGTCCGTCGGTGTCGGTACCGAGGCTGCGTCGGACACTCGTGGCGGTGTTGGCGAGGGTACGCAGCGAGGCGTCGACGTCGGCGTGCACCAACACGCGCGATCGGAGCCGGTCGCCACTGACTGCCTCGCCGCGATGCATCGTGCTGTAGGCGACCATCTCGATGCTGCGCCGACGCAACGACGGCGTGAACGGTTCGAGGAGCCCGTGGATGAGGGGATCGGGTCGCAGCAATTCCACGTAGATGTCGTTCGCGTCACGCCGGACCTCGGTCTCGGCGAACCCGGTGTAGGACACGGGGCCCCCGTGGCTCTCCGTGCCTACGTCCCCGGATCGGTCGATGGTCACGCTGCAGGCTCGCAGTGCGTCGTCGAGCCCATCACTGTCGCCGAGGTAGACGACGAGGTGGCGTCGGACGGTTCGGATGGCGAGTGCGCGCAGAAAGTCGTAGTCGACGTCGGTGGCTACGATTCGACCGCCGTCGTGCAACCCCACCATGTTCTCGACCAACTCACCTCGTGTCCAATGGGGTGGGACGCGTAGCCTGCCACCTTCGCGCGCGAAGGACACGAGCGGTTCGGTGTCGTCATCGTTTAGAACGCACGCGACGACTGGTTCGTCGTCGAACAGGGGTGCAGCGTATGCGAAGTCACGCGCTAGGCGGACCACGCCGTCTCGACGGGCGCCGATGACACGGCGAAGGTGGCTGACCAGCGAGGGCTCGGCCTCTCGCAGCAGAGCGATCAGGTCATCGATCTCGTCGTCGGGGGTCTGTTGGAAGCGAGCCTCGTCACGCCGTCGTTTGGCCACGAGGGCGAGGGGTAGTGCCCCGAGCGTGTTCGCTGCGAGGGGGCGTGGTTGCGGGCTGTGGTGGTTGAGCGTTGTCGCCACGGCGCTGTGGGCGGTCACACTGGGGGTGACCGACGCCGATGCCGACGGACCGAGCGCGAGCATCGCGACGATGAGTCCGGCGAGCCAGGCCGTCCCGCCGAGTCCGAGGGCGACCCCGTGGCGCAAGCGACCGACGTCGCGAGCGAGTTGGATGACGAAGACGATCCAGAAGATCGCGAGTGCGACGAGTAACGTCCGAATCAACGTGGCGTCGGTCCGGTGGGTGGCGACGGCCCACCTCGTCATCACGACGTACGGGGTGAGTACGAAGTAGACGCCAAGGGCGATTCCGTGTAGCGGCCCCGAGGCGAATCGTCTCACGGCGTCGGAACGACTTGCCAGTGCACGGGGCTGGTGGACTGGCTGGTCAGCAGGAGTCGGCAGGTCATCAACGTGTCGATGCTGATCGACCCACCCACCACTGTCGTCGATCCCGAGCAGTTCAGCTGCTCGAGCATCGGCGCACTTGACTGAACGAGCCAGGTCCCCGGACCTTGCATCGGGACCTCGTCGGTGGCTCCGGCCGATGGGAGATCCCCGACGAGCGCGCCGCTCGCGGCGGCGCCGATCAGCGATGACGCGGGTGAGGGCGCGATCGCGACGGTCGTCGGCGCTGATGGCGAGTCGAGTCTCACGGTCGCGGTGGCTGTGGAAGGACTCAGAATCGTCGTGGTCGGCGCTAACGCCGCCGACGGAACCGGTACGGAGGGCGTCGTCAATTGGCTGGATGCGGTGGTCGGTTTCAATCGGATGATCCGCGCTGCGACGCGCGGCGCGATCCTCGCGTCTCGCGCGACGACTTTGGGCGGACTCGACACCGTGAAGACGAGGACCAGGAGCAGAATCGGACTCGACCACAGCACCAGGTGCGCCGCTCGCAGCGACGTCACGCGAAGCATCATGAATCCACGGTATCGACGAGTGGGGTCGGTCGCCAAACTGGGTGAGGTCATGGTCGCTCACACGAGGAACCGGTAGGCGAAGCGCTGAAGTTCGTTCTGTAGTGATTGCGGCGCGCAATGGTCGGAACTACCCAGTTCCCGCCACGACCGACCTTCGTAAACCCGGGCGTAGGTGAGTCGCGCTAGCCGGTCGTGCGGTCCACCGCGATAGCCAGCGAGTCGGATCTCGAGCGGCGAGTTGATTGGGGCGGCCACGTCGTCGTCGAGGCCGTTGAGCACCTGCGTCGCGGCCTTCTCCTTTAATAGCCAGCGCCGAACCCTTGCGCGAAGCGCCGAGAGGATGTCGGGGGCGGCGTAGGGGCGCGACTGACCGGCCCACTGCGTGAGGAGTTCGCTCGCTAACGAAATCGCGACGCTGACGGTCTCACTCGGTTCGGTCACGACCCCGGCGCCGAAGCGGAACTGACGACAGACGTTCACAATCCCCGGCAACAGCGTCTGGAGCAGCGCGCGGTGGATGTCGGGGTCCGCGGCTTCTTCGAGCATGACCTGGACGAGTCGGGCACGCTCCGTCACGGAGCGCCCGCCGCGCACCTCAAGGGCGTCGACCAGGTCACCGAGGTCCTCGATCCCGGTTAAGGGCGCATCGACGTGGCGCTCGCGAAGTCGATGAAGCGCTGTCGTGGAGGAACCTCGATGAGCGAGATGACGCCAGTCGGTACGGAGTTGATTGAGGACATCGTGGGAAGTTGTCATGTGACGAAGTCCACCGGGACATGCACGTCGGTTCGCGCCATGACGGGCAACTCGTAACGCGCCAGTTTTCATGACATGGATCGTGGCGCTGACTACGCATAGCGTCACGCACATACACGACGTAGGCTGCCTCCATGGACATCGAAGCCTTCTATCAACAGAACGAGGCGCGCCGTGAGAGCGCGGAGTTCGAGTTCGGCGACGAGTGGACCGACACGGCGGGTAATACCTACCGCCTGTCCTGGGTGGAGGCCACGGGCGAGCTCTATCTGATGATCGGCCCAGAGGCGACGGTGAGCGAGGACATCTTCGGTGACTTCCTCGTCGCCGACGAACCCGTCAGTGGCTTGACGGTCGTGGTCATCGGGACGGTCGGGTCACTCGGGGCGCTGGAGGATCAACTCGAGGGCTGGGAAGACGCGATGCTCGAGGAGAACTCACTCGAGTGGCTCTACGAACGATTCAACGACTGACCGAACAGGGGGACGTCAGTTCCTTGACCCGATAGCTGGCACACGCGCTTTCCGGTCGGGCCGACGTTGGCCGACTCGACGTTAAAGATACGGCGTCGGTGACTGGGCGATCTGGCACAGGTGGGTGAGCGACGGGATCAGGTCGGCGATGGGGACGCGCTCGGCTTCGTTGATCGTGGTCATGAGGGGATTCCAGCCACCATCACTTGACGTTGCCGACGCAGCGTAGGGCGTAGCGCGCAGCAGTTCGGCCAGTGCATTGGCCTGGAGACGAGTCCGCGTCGACGTTGCGATGTCGGGTTCCGTGCTCGCACGATAGGTGGCGAGTGATCGGTCGACGTATCGGCACGCGATACGGGCTTGGGTCACCGCGTCCGAGGTGCCACACGAACTCAGCGCTAGCGCCGACGTGGCCACCAGAACGAAGGGAACCAGACGCCGAATCAGGCCAGCCACGAGTCCGCGGCTTGAAGCAGGAAGTCACTGATGGTACGTCCATGCTCAAAGACGTCGCACAGGGGGTCCTCGCCCTTGGCCACCTGACTGAGCGAGATCGCGCGACGGGCAACGATGGCGATTCGGCGCTCGCTCGTCTCAGTGGGTGAGGCGAACGTGTCCGTCGCGGTGACTTCGAGGGGCAAGTCCACGCCACCGATCGGTGCGAGGTCGATGGCCAGTCGTAACAGGTCGGGGCCGTGCGGCATTGGTGGCAGGCTCCAGGTCAGAATCAACGGGAAGTGGAAGTCGTCGGGCGGGTCAACGTCGTCGGGTAGGCCCATGACCGCATCTTCAAACGCGAGCAGGGTTCGTGGGTCGACGTCCAGTTCGACGTGCAGGTCCACCGGACCGCCACAACCATCCTCGGGGTGAAGGTCAACCTCCCAGGCCTGGCGCAAGGAGTACGTTTCGACGAAGTGCCGTTCATCGTGCACGTGGAAACCGTGAGTGACCGCATGGTCCTTGAGATCGGCTACGAAACCGGCGACGTCGATGGCGGCCATCAGTTCAAGATTAGTCGTCGCCGTGTGACGTGCCGCGACGTCGGGCTGACCTACAGCCGCAACGACAGTCGAATCGGTAGATACGCCGACGACTGGCCGATGTCGACGTGGTAGGTGCCGGGCACGACGATGAAGGTTCCATGGTGGAAAATCTCGAAACTTCGCCGGTCCGCTGAGAGGACGATGGTCGTATGGTGGCCGGCTTTCAGGAGCACGCGGGCGAATGCGCGCAGCTGCTCGGGGGGTTCACCGGCGCGGGCGGGGTATGACACGTAGAGCTGGACGACGTCCGCACCCGTCCGATGTCCGGTGTTGGCGACGTTCACCGAGACGCTCACCCCGGTGGCGGTGCGCCGAAGGCGAGCCCGTCGAAGGGCGAAAGTTGTGTAGGAGAGACCGAATCCGAAGGGGAAGAGCGGACGCACGTGGTGGGCTTGATACCAGCGATAACCCAGGTCGATGCCCGACGCGAACTGAACGGTTCCGTCAACGCCGGGGAAGAATCGGGGCGAAGAGTTCGCCATTGCGCGCATCGACGTGGGAAACGTCAGGGGTAGCCGTCCCGAGGGATCGATGACACCGGTCAGGACGGGCGCGATCGCGGCGCCGTCGACTTGACCCGGATACCACGCCTCGAGCACTGCGGCGACTTGTCCGAGCCACGGCATCGCGACGGCACCGCCAGTTTCAAGGACGACGATGGTGTGACGATTCGCCGCGGCGACTGCCTCGATGAGCGAATTCTGATCACCGGGCAGATTTAGGTTGGGACGGTCGGCTCCCTCAGCGGTCGGCGCGCTCGCCACCACGATCACGTACTGGGCGTGGTGGGCGATCCGGACAGCTTTCGTGATAGCCGGAGTGGCGTCGACGAGGTCAAAGGTTGGTGCCGGGTGATTACGGATATCGAACCAGGTGACGCGAAGCGTGTAGTCGCGCCCCGATTGCAGTTTGATTGCAGTGGTAATCAGGTCGGGTGAGTGCAGTCCTCGTGACGCGATCAGTAGTTGGCCGTTGACGTACACCCAGGTGTCACCGAACTGTCGGAACGCGACGTCGTATATTCCGGTGCGTTTCGCGCGGAACTTCACCTGTGATGTCATCCAGTTGTCACCAGTGCCGGGCGTCGTGGCCGTGGCGATGCTCGGCGTGACGTTACCGCCTCGATCGATTCCGATGTCCGCTTTGCCCGGCTCGCCCACTTGGCTGAATCGGGTGATGAGCTTAA
>JAKBGV010000023.1 GCA_021837305.1 Actinomycetes bacterium | reverse complement strand
GGTCTTCAACCGAGCCGTCGTGTGATTCCAACGTCGACGCCACGTTCGTGGTCCTCCCTAATAGATGTGTCTCACCTGTACGGCTCCGTGAGGGGCTAGTCGCACGGAGCCAGTCTGCCCGATGGCGGCCCCCGAATGGCGCTTTGCCATATCCACCGCCGCCGACCGAGTTTTAGTGAGGTCTTAACGCGACCACACCGGGTCCTCAATCACGTTCTAGAGGATGGTCAGGTCTCGATCACTCCCTCCCGAGACAGAGAGCAGGCAACCATGTCCACAAAGAAGAATCACCGGATCTCTCGACGCGTCGGCGTTTCGGCCGCGGTAGCGATCGGCGCACTGACGACCGGCATCAGTGTCGCCGGCGCCGCCTCGAACGCCACCTCGACCGCGACCAAAGCCCCGGCGTCGATCTCCAGTCCCGTCCATACCAGGGACCGTGGTCACTTCGGCGACCTCGGCGTCGTCGGCGCGGTCACGGCGATCAATCCGACCTCGATCACGGTGCAAGATCCCGGGGGCGCCGCCGAAACCTACACCCTCTCGAGATCGACCGTCGTTCGTAAGGGCGGGGTCGCGGCCACCACGGCGAGCCTCGCCGTCGGCGAGAACGTCGCGGTCATGGTGGCCTCAGCGGGGTCGCAGACCGCCGCTACCATCGTCGTCATCCCCGCCAGTGCGCCCGTCGGCGACGCGCCAGATGGCATCGTGACGAACGTGAACTCGACCTCGATCACGGTGAGGCACTTCGACGGCACCTCGTCCACCTACACGATCGACCCGTCGACTGCGGTGAACGAGGGGCGCACGCCAGTCACGACGTCCGCCCTCTCGGTGGGCGAGCGGGTCCAGGTCCGACCCTCGACGACGAGCGCGACGACGGCGGCCGCTATTGAGATCGACCTCGCCCACGTCGAGGGGACGGTGGTATCCGTGGCGGGTGACACGATCACCGTCAGTGACCGCCAGGGCTTCTATCGCACGATTCAGGTCAGTGACACGACCGCCTACCTCAAGGCTGGCGCGAGTGCCTCGCTGGGCGATGTGACGCCGGGCACCGCGATCTCGGCCGAAGGGACGGTCGGCGCCGATCACGCCAGCCTGGACGCCGTCACGGTCGCCGTCGGGCTCACGCCGATGCCGGGCGGGGCACCAGGTTTGCCAGGCCCGCGAGGGGGTGCGCCCGACGCCGCGCGCCCCTTTGGTCCGGGCATGGACATGATGACCAACTGAGGGTCATCGCCACGATCGTCAGGGCCCAGGTGGTCCCTCCCGCCACCTGGACCCTGACATGTCGTCGATGTTGACGTGACCCCTGAGAGTGGTCACAGCGAAAGAATCTAGGAACCGCCACCGCTTTGTCGGTCGGGATTGCTAGGTTCACCGAGAGGGGGGACTCGGCAGAGCGCTGAATCCTGGTGCGAGAGGATGTCGACAATGGCTTCAATGATGGACCGGCGGACGTTTCTTACTCATTCGGCCGCGACCGTGGGCGGTATCGCGATGGCGGGGACCGTCGTCGACGACCTGCTCGCAACCGCGGCGGGAGCGGCGACCGGGGTCAACCTCGGCAAGCCCAAGCTGGGCGGGACCCTGCGGGTGGGTCTGATCTCGGACGTGCCGAACTACCACATCTTCAACGGTGCGCAGGGCAAGATGGACTCCTCGGGGTTTTGCGTGGCCAACGCGCTCTACGACGCGCTCTTCGTCTCGTCGGCGAACGGTATGACGTGGCTGCCTATGCTCGCGCTCTCGGCGACGCCGAGTAACCGCTACAAGACCTGGACTGTGGTGCTGCGCCGAGGCGTTTCGTTCTCCAATGGTGACCCCTTCAACGCGGACATCGTCGTGGCCAACTTCAACGCGGCCGCGGCCGACCCGACGGTCGGCCTGGCGATCCGCCCGATCATCGCCTCGGTCAGCAAGGTGAACGACTACGTGGTGAAGTTCAACCTGGTCATTTCCTACTCCACTTTCCCCTACGGCGCGCTCTGTGAGCAGCAGACCGCATACATGGCCCACCCGAGTACCTTCTCGCCGAACTACAGCGGTAAGCCCATCGGCACCGGCCCCTTCATGGTGGAGTCTTGGCAGGTCAATTACGAGTCGAAGTTCGTGCGTAACCCGCGCTACTGGCGCAAGGACGCGCACCACCGCCGGTTGCCTTACCTCGACGGGGTCACATTCCGCACGATCCCCGACGACCCGACGCGCAACCTTGCCCTGCAGTCGGGCCAGGTAGACATGATCCTGACCCAGGACGGGTCGAGTGTGGCGAACCTCGAGACCATGAAGGGCATCAAGTATCGCACGGACGTCAACGACCCGACGAACCCCGACTCGCTCTGCTTGATCGTCAACACGACGGGCACGATGAACCAGTACTTCGCGTGGGCCGGTGAGTTCGCGACCGCCGGTGTCCCCGGTGCGCTGTCGTACATCGAAAAGGGTCAGGCCGTGCCCGCGCAGGTCCAGTTCGCCGACTACGAAGGGACGATGGGCGCCGTCGATCCGTCCACGCTCACCTGGAACACCAAATTGAAGCCGGTGTTGAACGACGTCACGATCCGTCGGGCCTGCGCCATGGCGATAAACCGCAAGACCTTCCACACGGTGGTCGCGGGTGGCGTCCAGCCAGTCTCAGACGGCATCTACAAACCCTCGTCGCCGTACTACCGCAATCCGCACTACCCGTCCTACGACCCGAAGCGGGCAAAGGCACTGGTCGAGGCGTACAAGAGCAAGCACAACGTGTCCTCGGTGGGCTTCGTCATGGACTACATCGCTGGGAGCGCGTCGTCCGAAAAGGGCTTCGCATTCCTGTCCCAACAGCTCCAGGCGGTCGGTATCACGGTCACGCCGCGACCACTTACCCAGTCGACGTTGATCCAGAACGTCATCGTGGGACAGTTCGATTGCGCGGACTGGATCCAGTTCGGCGGGGTCGACCCGGCGCTCAACTACGTCTGGTTCGTCTCCCAGCCTGCGACGACGTCACCAGCCCAGGGGGGGCTCGGGCTCACCGCGCTGCCTGCGAACACCTTCATCGCCGGTGCCGTCAACTTCGCTCACCTGGGCGACCCCTTGGTTGAGGGTGCCATGTTGAACGCGCTCGCCTCACCGGCCAATTCGAATCAGTTGCGTACGTTGTGGGCGTCCGTGAATCAGCAGTTCGCCAAGGACATTCCGTACCTGTTCCTCACCTTCGTCGTCACGGGGTGGGCCGCACGGGACAATATCGAGAACTGGGCCTACGCCACCGCGGGCGACGGGACGACGCGCTGCTTGAATCCCGACCTCGGCTCCGCGCGATGGGACCAGATCTGGATCAAGTGACGCTAGTTCACTGTCGCGGCGCGCACGTGACCCCGTACGTCTCGCCACCACACGAGGGTGGTCAGCGTGAGTAGCGCCGATATGAGGGCCATCACCGTGAAGGGCAGCGCTTCGTTCAGCGTGAAGAGGTAGCCCGACACGCTCGCGGCAATGGCCAGGGAGGCGGTGTTAGCCGTCGCGTAGAGGCCCTGGCGTCGACCGAGTTCGCGCGACTCGGCACCCTGGGTCAAGAGCGACGAGATCGACGGCATCGACAGCGACGTGCCGATGGACTCGATCGAGCCGAGTAGCAGGAGCGCGACGTTGTTGTGGATGTGGGGATAGAGCGAGAGGAAGAACGCGACGTTTAGTAGTCCGAGGAACGAGGTCACGCGTCGGTTCGCGTGATCGGCGAGCCAGCCCCCGGCCCGGCTCAGCGCGACCCAGGGGATGCTGAAGAGTGTCCAGCTCAGGCGGATTTGGAGTGTTGACGCGTGGTGGGCGTGCATCAAGAGACTCCAGCACGCCTCATAGACACCGATCGCGATGCCCGTTGCGCTCGCCGCGGTCAGCGCACCAAGCACCTGAGGCGTCCACTGGAGCCTGGGCAAGGGCAGCGTCGAGTCGACGACGTCGCCCAGTGAGATGCGACTCGTCTGCATTGCGGCGAGGAGGCTGACGACGCCGGTGACGAAGAATGCCCACCCGAGGGTTCGTACTGACGCAACGACGCCGACCACGGGTCCAATCGCGATCCCGAGTAGCTGCGCAGCCATGATCCGTGACACGGCCCGGCCCCGTTCGGACTCAGCGAACAGTGCCGACACCGCCGAGAGTGACGCGACCTCGATGGCGCCGGCGGCGGCACCTTGGAAAGCGCGGGTCAGCGCGAACCACGGGGCCGCCACCGGGAGCAGGTAGGTCATGCTCGCCAGGCCGTAGACGACGAGGCTCGCGATCAGGATCGGACGGCGCCCGAAGCGGTCGGCGAGATGGCCGAGGGCGAACTGAGTGGCCACGCCCGCAACGAAGAAGGACGCCATGATGAAGCCGATGACCGTCGGCGTGCCGCCGCGGTGCTCGAGGAACAGGGGGAGGAGTGGCAGGCCGAGCGTGGCGCCCATCCACTGCAGCGCGACGATGACGGTTAACCGGTTGAGCGTCTGGTTGGCGGTCGTCGTTGACACGGTCCGACGCTAGCGGTCGGCCCCGGTCGTCGCGGCTAGAGCAATCTGCTCTCGACGAGGATGAGCACCCCCAAAGTGACGTAGATCCAGGGAACGAGCCGTCGCGCCGTGGTCTCGCCGAAGGCGCTGACGCGCGGGTGACGGGTGAGAGTCCGCGCACTGAGTAAGAAGAGGATCTCGAAGAACGCGAACACGACGACGGTGAGGATCCCCTGGGCGACGCCATCGGTGCGTAGCAGAGGGATCCACACGCCGAGGTTGTCACCGCCCAGCGCGATCGTCACCGCGGCGGTGGTGAGCGCGCCTCGTCGATACGTCGCGGTGGCGTGCTCGTCACGGTGGCGCCATCGGAACCACGCCATCGACCACGGCGCGAGACAGAACAGGCCGGTCCACTGGACGGGTACGGCGGTCAGCGCCGAACCGACCGCGGCGGCCACGATGACCAGAATGGCGACTCCGACGGCCTGGGCGATTGATACCCGGCGGTAACGCGTGGGCTCGGTGACGACCAGCTGCGCGACGAAGGCGAAGTAGTTGTCGAACATGGTGCCGACGTAGGCGATCGATGACAGGGCGATGACGTCGAGGACCGAGTGCACGGGCCGACCTTACCCGTGGGGAACTGAACCGGACGAACCTCCCCAACTAAGGTGAACGCGGAGGTTCCCCCATGATTCGACACGTCGCGGCCCCGACACCCGATCAGCTGGAGACCGCTCGCGCGGTCATCGCTCGTTATCTCAACCCCACCCCGGCGGTGACGTTGAACATGCGGGACCGGCTGGTCACCGCGAAGTTGGAGGGACTGCAGGTCACCGGTTCATTCAAGGTTCGAGGCGCGCTCAGTGCGATCGACGCCGCCCACCGCGAGGACCCGTCGGGTGCGGTGATCACGTCGTCGGCCGGTAATCACGGCCTTGGCATCGCCCACGCGTCGATGCTGCTCGGCGTGCCGGCCACCGTTGTCGTGCCGGCGAACGCCTCGATTGCGAAGGTCCAGAAGCTGCGTCGCTACGACATCGAGTTGATCCAGGTGGGATCGAGCTACGACGAGGCCCAAGCCCACGCGCTCGACCTGGCCAGCCACCGGGGCATCCGCTACATCTCACCGTTCAACGACACGAGTGTCATCGCGGGACAGGCGACGGTCTTCGACGAGCTCATCGAGCAGGTCCCCGACCTCGAGCACCTCGTCGTGCCGGTGGGCGGTGGCGGACTGATCTCGGGCATCCTTTTGTCGCGCGAGGCCTGCGGCCGGGGCGACGTGCGCATCACCGGGGTCCAACCCGAGGAGAGCGCCGCGATGTACCACGTGCTGCGTGGTACGCCGATGGAGGAGGTCGTGCACCACGAGACGATCGCGGACGGGCTGGCGGGAGGCGGTGACGATGGTGCGGTGACCAATGAGCTCATCGCCCGCTACGGCGTGCCCCTGGTACTGGTCCCCGAGGTCGCGATCCGCCACGGGGTCCGCGAGGCCGCGGAGAACTCGGGGCTAGTCATGGAGGGTTCGGCCACCACGGCCTACGCGGCGATCACGTCGGACGTGGTCGGCGACGCGACCTCGCGCATCGGCTTCATTGCGAGCGGGCGCAACATCGCCCACGAGCTCTTCATCGAGCTACTCGGCACGGCGTGAGCGCTGTCGCAGAACGCGTGGCTCACTAGGGTGGATGCATGAAACTATCAAAACGGGCGGGCGCTCTCGTGCTGGCCGTGGTTGCATTGTCGCTGACGGTGACGGGTATCGTTATCGCCGCCACCGACACGAATCCGGGCTCGAGCAACGTTGACGCGCTCGCGCTCAACGGGTACCCACCCAAATCGGCCGACCTCGCCGTGACGATCACGACGGGGCAGACCTATTCGGTGAACGCCGACGTGAACGTGAATTTCGTGACCAACAGCGTCGACGCCACCGTGCAGGTTCCCTTCGCCTTCTCCTCGGTCAACGCCGATCTGCGACTAGTGAATCGTCACCTGTACGCGGGACTCTCGAACCTCCAGTCGATCATCGGACGCTCGTGGGTGTCCACGCCAATGAAGACGCCGTCGCTCTACGGGTATTCCCTCGAGATGACCAAACCCGACATCGCCTTGATCTCGGGGTACACCCGTAAGACCGTCACCACCTCGGGCTCGGTCACGACGTACAACTTCTACCGCGATCACACGACAATCCGCGCTCCGGCGGGCCTGCCCGTGACCCTGCCCACGCTCGCGACCGTCGACTTCAGCATCTCGGTGGGTAGCCAGGGCGAGTTGACGGGGCTCGGACTCACGGTCACCTCGAAGCGCTCCACCGCGGCGATCACGGTGTCGGTGCTCTCCTACAACCGACCGGCTGTGATCGTCGCGCCCCCGGCCAAGGACGTGCTGCCGGTCACGAAGTCGATCCTGAACAAGCTGTTCGGCTCGTCGTCATCGATACCGTCGTTGCTCACACCGAAGAATGTCGCGGCACTGGGCCAGATCCGGCTCAGTTAGTCTTCGGGCGTGAGCGACGTCCATCCCGAACCGCGCTGGCCCGCGTCGCTGGCGCTCGTGGTGTGCGTGGTCCTCTACGTGATCCTGCCGAGCCGGTTGGTCATTGGTCCTCGGTGGCTGGTCCCGACGCTGATCGTCCTGCCGCTCGTACCGCTTTCATTGCGACGACACCGCCACCCCAACGAGTCCCCGGTCGTGCGCCACCTGACGATCATTCTCATCGCGCTGATCAGCGTGGCCAACGTGGTGTCGATGGCCCTGCTCGTGCGCCATCTGCTCACGAGCAACGTTACCCAAGGTCGAGAACTGGTGTACTCGGCGGTCGCCATCTGGATCACCAACGTCGTCATTTACGGACTGTGGTTCTGGGAGATCGACCGCGGCGGCCCGCACCGTCGGGCGGGCAACACTACGGCGTGGCCGGACATCCAGTTCCCCCAGATGGAGAACCCCCACCTCGCGCCGACCGACTGGTACCCGCGTTTCACGGACTACCTCTACACGTCCTTCGCCAACGGCACGAGCTTCGCCCCCGCGGACGCGATGCCCCTCAGCGCGCGCGCCAAAGCCCTCTTCGCGTCCGAATCAATCGTGTCGTTGGTCACCATCGCGGTAGTCGCCGCCCGCGCGGTGAACATCTTGCACTGATTCAGCCCATCAAGCGCTCGACCCAACGGCTCGCGCGGCTCGGCGTGTCGTGTCGGCGCTCGTGGTGGTCGGCCCACGTCGCGGCACCCAGCCCGGCGTTGATGCCCGCCCAGCGCAGCGGCTCGTACTCCCAGGGTCGGGACCGGTGCTGGACGAAGGGCAAGCGCGTGAACTCGGTCTCGGTCTCGGGGTCAACGATCAGGTCCGCCATGGCACTCGCCGCGACGCGACTCAGTACGACGCCGTCGCCCGTGTAGCCCCCGACACTCGCCAGTCCCGTGTCACGGTCGAGTCGCACGGCGGGCTCATGGTCGCGTGGCATCGCGAGCGGGCCACCCCAGCGGTGGGTGATCGACCCCGCCAGTGAGGGAAACAGCTCTCGCAACGTCGTCTCGAGCAGCGAGAAAACCTTCGCGCTCTGATCGAAACGTGCTTCGACCGTCGAGCCGAAGTGATAGGGCGCACCACGACCGCCGAAGGCGATTCGGTCGTCGGCCGTCCGCTGACCGTAGATGACGAGGTGTCGGCCGTCCGCGAAGGTCTCGAAGTTGCGCAACCCGACCTCGTCCCAGAACGAGTGGGGCAGGGGTTCGGTGGCGATCATGAGCGAGTAGAGCGGTACCACCGTGCGGCGCTCGCCGGGCAAGGTCGGTGTGTAGCCCTCGGTGGCGCGTACGACGTACCTGGCGTGGACCGAGCCGTTCGTCGTGACCACGGTGGCGCGCCGATGGGCGTCGCCCCCGACGATCCGGGTGACCGCCGTCTCTTCGACGATGGTCGCGCCAGCGCGCTCGACGGCGCGAGCGAGCCCTCGGACCAGTTTCGCGGGGTGGAGCCGTGCGCAGTGGGGCGTGAACAGCGCGCCACGGACGTGCGTTGCCGCACCGCGTTCACGCGCCTCAGCCTCGTCGAGCCAGAGCACGTCGGTGACGCCGCTGGCGCGCAGTTCGTCGACCTCGGCGCGCAGTCGCGAGGCTTGGACCTCGCCGCGTGCGAAGACCAAGGTGCCGCCGCGTACGAAGTCGGCGTCGATGCCGTCGGCGGCCGCCGCCGCGCCGAGGTCCTCTACCGCCCGCTCCAACGTTCGTCGCAGGTGCGCCGCCGCTTCTGCACCGTAGGCGTCTCGGACGGCGGTCGGGCTCTGGGGGTAGAGGGCCGAGGCCCATCCGCCGTTGCGCCCCGACGCTCCGAAGCCGCAGACCGACTTCTCGATGACGAGCACGCGCAGAGTCGGATCGCGTCGCAGGAGTTCACGGGCCGTCCAGAGGCCCGTGAAACCACCACCCACGATCGCGACGTCCACGTCCGCGTGCGCGTTCAAGGACGGTCGTGGGACGACGTCCTCGTTCATCGTGGACCACCAGAGCGATGCTGGCGGCCGCATCAGTGATTCCGCTTGGCCGCTCCAGTGAAGACCTCGCGAAGCACGCCGACCATGAAGTCGATGTCTTCGCGTGTTGAGATGAGCGGCGGTGCCAGCTGCACGACGGGGTCGCCGCGGTCGTCGGACCGGCAGATCAATCCGCGTCGGAACATCTCGGGCGAGACGTAACCGCGCAGCAGTCGCTCGGCCTCGTCGCCCGACCAGCCCAGCTTGGTCTCCTGGTCCTTCACGAGCTCGACGCCCCAGAAGTAGCCGGTCCCGCGTATGTCCCCGACGATCGGGATGTCGCGGAGCGCGAGCAGGCTCTCGTGGAAGTACTCCTGGTTCGCCTGGACGTTCTCGATCACGTGCTCGTTCTCGATGATCCCGATGCTCTTCAGCGCCACCGCGCACGAGAGTGGGTGGCCCGCCCAGGTGAAGCCGTGCTGGAAGGCCGTGTCGTCGTGCTGGAAGGGCTCGGCGATCCGGTCGGACACGATCATCGCGCCCAGTGGTGCGTAACCCGCAGTGATGCCCTTGGCCGCGGTGATGATGTCGGGCACGTAGTCGTACTTCTGACCACCGAACCATGTCCCGATTCGTCCGAAGGCGCAGATCACCTCGTCAGAAACGAGCAGGACACCGTACTTGTCACAGATCTCTCGGACCTTCTGCCAGTATCCGGGCGGCGGCGTGAAGCAGCCACCGGCGTTCTGGACGGGCTCGAGGAATACGGCCGCGATCGTCTCGGGCCCTTCGCGCAAGATTGCTTCCTCGATCTGCTCGGCCGACCACAGGCCGAAGGCGACGAGGTCGTCGGCGTGCTCGGTCGCCCGATAGAAGTTGGTCGGCGGGACCTTGACGGCGCCGGGGACCAGTGGCTCGAAGGGCGTGCGATAGCTCTCGAGGGAGGTGATGGTCAGTGCGCCCATGGTGGTGCCGTGGTAGGCGATGTCGCGACTGATCACCTTGTAGCGGTCGGTCTCGCCGCGCAGGCGGTGGTACTGACGGGCCAGCTTCCAGGCGCTCTCGACCGCTTCGCCTCCACCGGTGGTGAAGAAGACTCGATTGAGGTCGCCGGGGGCCAGGCTTGCCAGCTTCTCGGCCAATTCGATAGCCGCCGGGTGCGCGTACGTCCACAGCGGGAAGAAGGTCAACTCCTTCATCTGCGCGGCGGCCGCGTCAGCGATATCGGCGCGCCCGTGGCCGAGCGCGTTGGTGAAGAGACCCGACAGGCCGTCGAAGTACTCGACGCCATTGGCGTCGTAGACCCGCGTTCCCTCACCGCGCACGATGATTGGCACTTCATTTGACTCCGAGTACGCGCCCATCCGCGACATCTGCAACCACAGATTGCGTCGGGCACGCTCGGAGTACGCATGGCTTTCATGTTTCGGATCGTTGACGGCGATGCCGTCAGAGATGATTTCGTGCAACGTCACTTCGTCCCCCATGTGTAGGTCTGCTTTGAAAGTTTCAAATACAGAAATGTCTCGACTTCGGTCACCCCAGGGATGCTCCGAATGGCGTCGTTGAGCAGATGCACCAAGGCCGCGTCATCGACCGCGATGACCTCGGCGATGATGTCGAAACTGCCCGCGGTCATAACCACGTAGTTGGCCTCGTCGATCGCGGCGACCCGATCAGCGACCAGTCGCACGTCACCGTGCACCCGGATGCCCACCAGGGCCTCGCGACCGTAACCGAGCTGCAACGGGTCGGTGATGGCCACAATCTGCATGACGCCCATATCGCGCAGTCGCTGAACCCGTCGGCGCACACCGGCTTCGGAGAGTCCGACTTCGCCGGCGATCGCGCCGTAGGCACGTCGTCCGTCCTCCTGCAGATGGCTGATGATCTGACGATCGATGTCGTCCAGACCATTCGCCGTCGAGACAACCTCAAGGCGCGCGTGGTCGGCGACTGACGCCTTCCTCGAGTTCTTGGCGGTCTGTCGCTTTGGAGAAGTTGCTGGCATTGGTCGCTCCCCATCCACCCCACCGAATCGGCGGTTGGACTGCGGATACGTACAGTATATGCACACATCGCGACGGAATGCGTCGTGAAATTGCTAAGTCGTGACTTATTTCTTACAAATGACCTTGCGCGTGGTCGCACAATCTGGCAGAGTGTCTCTTGTGTTGCGAGGTAGGCAACCGATTTAGGAGGGGTGGGAATGCGACGTCTGGCAAATTTCATCGGTGGCGACTACGTGGCGCCGAAGAGCGAGAAGTACGCCGAGGTCTTCAATCCGGCGACGGGACAGCCCTTCGCCGAGATGCCGGTTTCGAATGCGGCGGACGTTGACTTCGCGGTCACGGTGGCGGCGAAGGCCTTCGAGTCGTGGCGTCGCACGACGCCGTCCCAGCGCAGTCTGGCGTTACTCAAGATCGCCGATGTGCTCGAACAGCACGCCGACGAACTCGTGGCGATTGAGTCGGAGAACACGGGCAAGATCCTCTCGCTGACCCACAGCGAAGAGGTGCCACCCATGCTCGACCAGATTCGCTTCTTCGCGGGGGCGGCTCGCCTGCTTGAGGGTCGGGGCGCCACCGAGTACATGGAAGGCATGACGAGCTACATCCGCCGCGAGCCCATCGGCGTGTGCGGCGCTGTGACACCGTGGAACTACCCGATGATGATGGCGGTGTGGAAGTGGGCACCAGCGATCGCCGCGGGTAACACGATGGTGTTGAAGCCGGGCGACTCGACACCGGCGTCAACGCTCTACATGGCCCAGTTGATGGCCGAGGTACTGCCCGCGGGCGTCTTCAACGTGGTCTGCGGTGACCGCGACACCGGTCGTGCGCTCGTCGAGCACCGGACACCGGCAATGGTGTCGGTGACCGGTTCCGTGCGCGCGGGCATGGAGGTCGCCTCGACTGCGTCTAAGACGCTCAAGCGCGTGCACCTCGAGCTCGGCGGCAAGGCACCGGTGATCGTCTTCGATGACGTGGACCTCGCCGCGGCGGTCGAGGGCATCGCCATCGCGGGTTACTTCAACGCCGGCCAAGACTGCACGGCCGCGACCCGTGTCCTCGTCGCCTCCAAGGTCTACGGCGACTTCGTGGACGCGCTGGCCGAACAGGCCAAGCACACCGTGATCGGTAAGCCCGACAACGCCGACGCGCTCTTCGGACCGGTGAACAACGTCAATCAGTTGGCGCGGGTTACGGGGTTCCTCGAGCGGGTGCCGAGCCACGCCTCGGTCGCAGCCGGCGGTTCCCAGGTCGGCGACGAGGGGTTCTTCGTCGCCCCGACCGTGGTGGCTGGTCTGCGACAGGACGACGAGATGATCCAGAACGAGATCTTCGGACCGGTCATCACGGTGCAGAAGTTCAACGACGACGCCGAGGCGCTGGCCTTCGCCAACGGAGTCGACTACGGCCTCGCATCTTCGGTGTGGACTTCGGACCACGGTCGTGCGATGCGCTTCACGCGCGATCTCGACTTCGGTTGCGTGTGGGTCAACACGCACATCCCGCTCGTCGCGGAGATGCCCCACGGGGGCTTCAAGAGTTCGGGTTACGGCAAGGACTTGTCCGTGTACGGCTTTGAGGACTACACGCGCATCAAGCACGTGATGCACAACATCGAGATGTAATCGTCAGTTCACGATGCTGAACTGACGCGGCGGTAACGGGGTGATAGGCCTTCTCCATGACGAACTGGTCGTGGAGGGGGAAGTGGCTTCAGCCACACGGAGTGCAGATGGGGGGAAGTACATGAGTATTGGGGCGACGAAGGCCACCGAGCCCAAGGCGCAGCGGGGCGCGCGCTCGTTGGGCCGATCGGGAAAGATCGCCAACCTGGAGTCGGCTGACGTCGAGTTCATCAACGTCACCAAGACGTTCAATGACGCGAACGCTGTGGACGACCTCAACCTGCGCGTCGAGGCGGGAGAGTTCTTCAGCCTGCTTGGACCGTCGGGCTGCGGCAAGACGACGTCGCTGCGGATGCTCGGTGGGTTCGAGGACCCCACGAAGGGACGGATCCTGCTCGGTGGCCAGGACGTCACCAACTTGCCACCGTATCGCCGTGACGTGAACACCGTCTTCCAGTCCTACGCGTTGTTCCCGCACCTCAACGTCTTTGAGAACGTGGCCTTCGGACTGCGACGCCAGAAGATCGAGAAGCACGAGATCAAGCGGCGCGTCGGCGAGATGCTCGACATCGTCGACCTGCCGAACTACGAGAAGCGTCAGTCGTCCCAACTCTCGGGCGGCCAGCAGCAGCGCGTTGCCCTGGCCCGCGCACTCGTCAATCAACCGAAGTTGCTCTTGCTCGACGAGCCGATGTCGGCGCTCGACGCGAAGTTACGTCGCCAGATGCAGATCGAGTTGAAGCGGATCCAGACCCAAGTCGGTATCACCTTCCTCTACGTGACGCACGACCAGGAGGAGGCGATGACGATGTCAGACCGCCTCGCGGTCATGTGGCACGGCCGGATCGAGGGGATGGGTTCGCCAAAGGACGTCTATGACAGCCCCACGACCGAGTTTGTTGCCTCGTTCCTCGGGGCGTCCAATCTCCTCGCGGGATCGATCGTCTCGACGTCGGGTTCGCGAACCACGATCGCCATCGACGGCGGCGGGTCCATCGTCGTGCCCGTCAACCACGTGCCCGACCTCGGCGGGAGCACCGCGGTCAAAGTCGGCGTACGACCCGAGAAGATCGGGATCTTTCCGGCAGGCACGGACGTTCAGCCCGGCCATAACGCGATCGGCGGACGGGTGCGCGTCTCGACGTTCACCGGCGTGGGCAACCAGTACATCGTCGAGACGACCCTCGGGGTCGAGGTCACGGTCTACGCCCAGAACATCGGGAACCAACTGGCGCCGCGTAGCGGCGACGAGGTCATCCTCAGTTGGCCCGAGGAACACACCTTTACCGTCAAACCACTACCAACAACCGTAGAAATCAATGAAACAGAGGGGGACTAACCATGTCAGAGGAATTCAATGTCTTTAGCCAGGATGGCGGGATCGATCCGTCGTTCTGGCGTGGACTGACCGAGCAGCGCATATCGCGCCGCGGCCTGATGAAAGCCGCCGGGGCGGGCGCGGGGGCGTCACTGCTGCTCTCGAGCGGCGCCGGTGCGACGGCGTTGCCAAACAAGAACGTGGGCACCGCGAAGTGGTGGTCGAAGCAGAAGTTGCATCACACGGTGAACTTCGCGAACTGGCCCCTCTACATCGACGTGCTGAACGGTAAGCACCTGTCGCTCCAACACTTCACCCAGACCACCAAGATCAAGGTCAACTACTACGAGGTCATCCAGGACAATGCCTCGTTCTACGCCAAGATCCGTCCGTCACTTGCCGCCGGCCAGTCGACTGGCTACGACATCGTCGTGATGACCAACAATAATCCCGAGCTCGGCTACCTCATGCAGAACGGCTGGCTCGTTCCGCTGGACCACAAGTTGATGACAAACTTCAACAAGTACGCTGGGCCGCTGGTCAAGAGCCCGTCGTGGGACCCGGGTAACAAGTACACCATGGCGTGGCAGTCGGGTTGGACCTCGGTCGCCTACAACTCCAAGCACGTGAAGAACCCGGGCGACAGCATCCAGATCCTGTTCGACAAGAAGTACGCGGGCAAGATCGGCATGTTGTCCGACCCCTTCGAGTTGGGCAGCGCGGGTCTGCTCGCCATCGGCGTCGAGCCGTTCAGCTCGACGGAGAAGGAGTGGGCCAAGGCGGCCAAGAAGCTCCAGCAGCAGCGCAGTGATGGTCTGGTGGCTGCCTACTACGACCAGAGCTACATCCAGCATCTGAAGAACGGTGACACTGTCGTCTCCCAGTGCTACTCCGGCGACATCTTCCAGGCCAACCTGAATAGCAAGTACAAGGACCTGGTGCTGATGACGCCTAAGGAGGGCCTCATGCTCTGGACCGACAACATGGCGATCCCGCTCTACGCCCAGAACCCGCTCGACGCCATGGAGCTGATGGACTTCTACTACAGCCCGATGACCCAGGCGGTCGTGGAGTACTACAACGACTACATCTGCCCGGTCCCTTCGGCGAAACAGCAACTACTGCACCCGACGGGCTGGGACGCGGCGGCGCTGAAGGCAATGAAGCCGTCGATCGGGCTGCCGACGTCGGTCACCGCCGACTCCCCCTCGGTCTTCCCGACGCCCGAGCGCGTCAAGTTGTCCAAGAACTACTACCCGTTTAAGAATCAAGAGGAGATCAACGCGTGGAACAACTTGTTCCTCCCGATCATCCAGGGGGCGTAACACCCCGACGTAAGCGGCGGGTAGGTAGGGCGCTAGCGCCCTACCTACTCAGCCTGCCGTCGGGCCTCTGGCTCCTGTTGCTCTTCCTTGTGCCGCTGGTGCTGATGCTCTCGCTGTCACTCAAGACGTGCAGTCCCTCGACGGGGGCGTGCGTGATGGCCTGGCACTGGGGCGAGTTTTCGAGCGAGGTCAGTCTCTACCACCAGGAGTTCATCACCAGTCTCTACTTTGCCGCCGCCGCGACCGTCGTAGACCTGATCATCTCGTTCCCGATTGCCTACTGGATCGCCTTCTACGGCGGTCGTCGTAAGAACTTCTTCTTGCTGATGCTGCTGGTGCCATTCTTCGTCTCCTTCGTCATCCGCACCATCGTCTGGGAGTTCGTACTCGCCAACAACGGCGTGGTACTAGGAGCGCTGAAGCACATCCACCTGCTGCCCCAGGGTTTCCATATCCTGGGCACGAGTTACGCGGTCATGGCGGGATTGGCCTACAACTACCTGCCATTCACGGCGTTGCCGCTGTACGTGGCGTTGGAGCGGATCGACCGACGGGTACTCGAGGCCGCGTACGACCTGTATGCGACCAAGCGCGTGGGCTTCATGAAGGTAATCATGCCCCTTACGGTGCCTGGGATCTTTGCGGCTTTCCTCCTCACGTTTATCCCGATGTTCGGTGACTACGTAAATCAGGAGATACTCGGTGGGACCTCCAACACCATGATCGGGACGGTCATCCAGAATCAGTTCCTCGTGACGTTGGACTACGCCGGTGGAGCATCGCTGTCGGCGATCCTGCTCGTCGTTGCCCTGCTCGGCATCTTCCTCTACGCCCGCCTCCTCGGTTCGCGAACGATCGAGCAGTATCTATGACCGTGCTCGACCAGCCCACAGTTTCGACGCCCGAGTCGCCGGTTTCCAAGCGGCGGCGTTGGGCTCGGTTCGTGTTGCCGACCTACTCGTGGCTCGTCATTGCGTACCTGGTGTTTCCGATCATCGTCATGATCTTCTATAGCTTCAACAAGACGATCGGCAGCATGCAGTTGGTGAGTTTCTCCTGGAATGGCTTCACCTCGCAGTGGTACCACCAATGGAGCAACGTGCCAGGTCTCACTGCCTCATTCTGGCTCTCGATCCGTCTCGCGCTCGTGAGCACGCTCATCGCGACCGTCCTCGGCACAATGCTCGCTATCGCACTCGTGCGCTACCGCCCGCCCCGGTTCCGGGGTAAAGGTGCCTTCGAACAGGTGATCTTTTTGAACATCGCCGCTCCCGAGATCGTTATGGGAGCATCGCTGCTTGGACTGTTCGTGACGTTCAACATCGGTCGAGGTTTCCTCACCCTCGTGCTCGCCCATGTGATGTTCTCGATCGCCTACGTCACCGTCACCGTGCGCGCCCGGCTCGCGGGGTTCGACACGGCACTCGAGGAGGCCGCGTACGACCTGGGAGCGACCCCGGCGGTGACCTTCACACGTGTGACGTTGCCATTGATCATGCCCGGTGTGCTCGCCGGAGCGCTGATGGCCTTCGCGATCTCGATCGATGACTTTGTGACGTCGAACTTCCTCAGTGGCACGAGCGTGCCGTTCCCGGTATGGGTGTACGGTGCGACTCGCGTGGGTATCCCGCCACAAGTGTTCGTCTTTGGAACCGCGATCTTCACCGTCGGGATCGGCTTTGCGATCCTGAGCATTGTGCTCGCGCGTAAGAAGGCGTAGTCGGAGCCAACGAGGGCACCGCAATCGGCAAATTAGGATGTATTTCATGAAAATAGGCGTACCGAAGGAAATTAAGACCGACGAAAACCGCGTGGCGCTCACCCCGGCGGGTGCCCGCGAGCTAACTGGCGCGGGTCACCAGGTGCTCATCGAGCGTGGCGCGGGGGTAGGTTCGTCGATCAGCGATGCGGACTACGTGGCTAACGGCGCCACCATCGTCGACGACGTCGACGATGTCTGGGCCGACAGCGACATGATCATGAAGGTCAAGGAGCCGATCGCGGCGGAGTACCCACGGCTCTCCGCGCACAAGAACCAGGTCCTCTTTACCTACCTGCACCTGGCCGCCTCGCGTGAGTGCACCGACGCCCTCGTGGCGGCGAACAACGTCGCGATCGCCTACGAGACGGTTCGGCTTCGTGACAATTCGCTGCCGCTGCTCACGCCGATGAGCGAGGTCGCTGGTCGGATGGCGCCGTTGATGGGCGCCCATCACCTCATGCGGCCCGGCGGTGGTCACGGCTCGCTGATCAGCGGTGTTCCCGGTGTCGCGCCGGTGAACGTCGTGGTGATCGGGGGCGGTGTCTCGGGACTCGCGGCTGCGACGCTCGCGGTCGGCTTGCACGCGAACGTCAAGATCCTCGACCGGAACCTCGACCGGCTGCGTCAGATCGACCATCACTTCGATGGTCGTCTCCAGACGATCGCTTCGTCGACCTTGAGCCTGGAAGAAGCCTGCATCGATGCGGACATCGTCATCGGTGCGGTGCTCGTCGTCGGCGCCAAGGCACCCAAGCTGGTGAGCAACGACCTGGTGGCGAGGATGCGTGAGGGATCGGTCCTCGTGGACATCTCGGTGGACCAGGGCGGGTGCTTCGAAGGGACCCACCCGACCACCCACTCGGACCCGGTGTTCGAGGTGAACGGGTCGATCTTCTACTGCGTGGCGAACATGCCCGGCGCGGTGCCGAACACCTCCACCGCTGCGCTCGCGAACGCAACGCTGCCCTACGCGATGGAGCTTGCCCGACACGGGTGGCGCGAGGCGGTTCTGGCCGATGACGCGCTGGCCGAAGGCGTCAACACGGTGAACGGTGCGGTCACCTACGGCCCCGTGGCTGAAGCCCATGGCATGGACTACACGCCACTGCGCGACCTGCTCTAAGTCGTACGCGGAATCCAAGGCCGCCACTGCCCGTTACGCGGGCGGTGGCGGCTTGGTTCGTTATAGCGCGGACTCGAGGTAGGGGCAATGCCGACAGCCGCTGTCACAGCACTGGCCACGACGCGTCAGCGTTGTCACGGTGAGCACGACGAAGCCCGTCGTGGGGTCGACGTAGGTCGGCGACTCGGTCTTGACCGCGTGCTCGTGGGCGGCGATGATCGCCGCGTAGTCGGTTCGAGTGGGGTCGCATCGTGAGGGGTGGGGCCGGGGCACCGGTTCCCCGTACCGCCACGTGGTCACGGGATGCGCACCAGGACCTTGCCGAATTTCCCGGGCTCGGCGAAGTAGTCGTAGGCCGTCGCGATATCGGTGAAGTCGACGACGCGCGCGACGGGGACCTCGAGGCGCCCGTTCGACCAGTCGTCGAGCAGGTCGGCGCTCGCTCGCCCGATCACGAGGGCTTTCTCGTCACGGCTGCGGGCGCGCAAGGTCGACCCGGTGATCGTGGCGCGGCGGTTCATCACGCTTAGCAGGTCTAACTCGACGCGACCACCGCCCCCCACGCCGATGACGACCACGCGGGCTCGCACCGCGAGCACGCGCAGCGCATGTTGGAGGTGCGCCGCGCCCACGAGTTCGAGGACGACATCGACCGGGTCGAGGGTCGCCACCTGGTCGATGGTGATGGCCTCAGACGCGCCGAGACTGCGGAGCTGGTCGTGGAACTCGATCGTGCGGGTGACCGCGATGACGTGGGCGCCGCGCCGCGCCGCGATCTGGACGGCGGCCGAGCCCACTCCGCCCGAGGCACCTGATATCAGGACCCGGTCGCCGGCGCTCACGCTGGCCTGGGTGACCAGTGCGTCGTGGGCGGTTATGAACGCTTCGGGGAAACCGCCGGCGACGGTGAGGTCGATCGAGTCCGCGACGGGGATCAGGTGTTCACTCGGTACGACGCAGTGTGTCGCCTGCGCACCGCCACCGACGATCGCGCAGACGCGTCGTCCGATGAGCTCGACGTCGACCCCGGAGCCGACCGCGACGACCACGCCGGCGAGTTCGAGCCCCGGGACGTCGGCGGGCCAGCCGGGCGGCGCGGGGTACTGGCCACGGCGTTGCATCAGGTCGGCCGCATTGACCCCGGCGCCGGCGACGGCGACTAGGACGTCTCCGGTCCCCGGCTCGGGCGTCGGTCGTTCCTGGACCTCGAGGCGTCCTTCGATGAGTACGGCGGCGTGCATACGGGGAGCCTAGACACCGCAGGTGATCGACGAACGGGTCGGCCCCGGTATGGTCACCTCCATGAGTGTGTACGACATCCCTATTCGGACCCTGGCCGGCGACGACGCGTCGCTCGCCCCCTATCGCGGCAAGAGCGTGCTGGTGGTGAACGTGGCATCCAAGTGCGGCTTGACCCCCCAGTACGAGGGACTCGAGGCGCTGCACGAGCGATACGCCGACCGTGGGTTCAGCGTCGTCGGCTTCCCGTGCAACCAGTTCATGGGCCAAGAGCCCGGAACGGCCGAAGAGATCCAGTCGTTCTGCTCGACCACCTACGGCGTCACGTTCCCACTCTTCGAGAAGATCGAGGTGAACGGTGACGGTCGCCACCCGATCTATGAGACGTTGACGTCGGTCGCCGACGCGGACGGCCACGTGGGCGACATCCGGTGGAACTTCGAGAAGTTCCTCCTCGCACCGGACGGGTCGATCCAACGCTTCGCGCCGACGGTGACCCCGGAGGACCCGGTGCTGATCGCGGCGATTGAAGCCTCACTGGCCTAATGCCGGTGGACGTTCGGTCAGCCGAGTGACCTTATCCTTTGCTTCGTAGCCCATATTGGGCTACGTCGCGTCGTCACTCAACCGTCGTTGCAGGCGGACGTAGGTCGCGCTGACGCCGTAGGCGCGCCAGAACGCGGCCGCCGCGAGGTTGGCGGTGCGCCACGTGACGTCGGCGTACTGGAAGCCCTGTTGACGGGCCTCGGCGGCGAGTTCGTCGAGCATGGCTGTGGCGACGCCGCGGCCTCGGTGTGATGGCTCGACCACGACCGCGCTGACGTGCACGGTGCGCTCGTGCGCGCCGCGCACGGGCAACAGGGGAAAGACAAT
>JAKBGV010000092.1 GCA_021837305.1 Actinomycetes bacterium | reverse complement strand
TGCTCGTCATCCCGAGTTCCTTCGAGAGCTCGTGTACCCGGATCTTCTTCAGCGCCAAAACGTTCCCTTACATCGGAGTGTGTACGACGCGCGCACACACAGTCACATATTCTTTCACAACCATCAGTAGCGCGGACCAGCCCCCGCACCAACGAGCGCGACCAGGTCGTCCACGTCGGCCGCGGACACCGGCGCCCGTAGCGCTCGCGCTACCGCGCCCCACCGCAGACGCGACCCACAATCCCGGTCACGACACCACCAGACACCTCGTCCGACCCCCCGGCCGAGGTACCACGACCCATCTTCACCGCGACCCGCCCGTAACAGTTCCCCGTCCGGGCGTCGGGCGCGGCAGACCACGCACGTTCGATACGGGACTATGCCTCGCCCTCCTGCACCGATACCGCACCGTCGGCGCTGGCCGTGGCGTGTTCCTCGCCGACGGTCACGACGTGCACGACCTCGTCGACGACGACGTCGTCCTCGGTCCAGACCTCGTCCACGATCTCCTCTTCGACACCCTCGTTCTCGGAGCGGATGTCGATACGCCACCCGGTCAACCGAGCGGCCAGCCGTGCGTTCTGGCCCTCTTTGCCAATGGCGAGTGAGAGCTGCTGATCGTGCACGATGACCGTGGCCACCCCCTGCTCCTCGTCGAGACGGACCTCGCGGACCCGCGCCGGTGCGAGCGCCGCCTGGATGAACTCCACCGGGTCGTCGCTGTAGGGCACGACGTCGATACGCTCCGAACGCAGTTCGTTGGTGATGTTGCGCACGCGCGAGCCTCGGGCCCCGACGCACGCCCCGACCGGGTCGACCATGGCGTCATTCGAGGCGACTGCAATCTTGCTGCGGTGGCCGGGCTCTCGGGCGATGGCCTTGATCTCGACGATGCCGTTGGCGATCTCGGGGACCTCGATCTCGAAGAGCTTGGCCACGAGGGCGGGGTGCGTGCGACTCACGACGATCTGGGGTCCCTTGTTGGTCTTGCGCACTTCGACGATGTAAACCTTGATCCGCGCACCGTGCTCGTAGCGCTCGAAGGCGATCTGCTCGGCCTGGGGTAGCAGCGCCTCGACGCGTCCGAGGTCGAGCAACGTGTAGCGGTTGTCGTTCTGCTGAACGGTTCCCGAGACGATGTCACCTTCGCGGTTGGCAAACTCCTCGTACATCTGGCGACGCTGGATGTCGCGAATCAGCTGCATCAGAACCTGCTTGGCGGTCTGGGCCGCGATGCGCCCGAAGTCCTCGGGCGTCGCGTCCCACTCGCGAGTGACGTTGCCCTCGACGTCCAGTTCGAGTCCCCAGACCTTGATCTCGCCCGTCTCGGGGTTGATCTCGACCTCGGCGTCCTCGGCGGAATCGGGTCGACGCTTGTAGGCCGCGAGTAGCGCGTTCGCGAGCGCGATGAGCAACTCGCCCTCGTCGATGTTCTGGTCGCGCGCAATCTGGCCGAGCGCCTCAAGGAATTCGAAGTTCGCCATCACTTGCCTTTCTTACTCGCCGTCGAGGCTTTGGGCTTCTTAGCGGATGTCGTCTCGGGACCCCAATGGAAGACGGTCCGCGCGCGTTCGATGGCGTCGAGTTGGACGGTCACCTCGCCGCGCTCGGCGTCGGCGATCGTCACGGCCGTCTCGTTGGCGCGCACGATCTCACCTTCCAGACGGCGAGTGGGTTCATCGTCACGGTGCTCGCGCAGGGTGACGATCTCGCCCACGGCGCTCGCGAAGTGCTCGGGGGTACGAAGGCGTCGTTCCAGGCCGGGGCTCGAGACGTCGAGCGTGAAGTGGCCTTCGATCGGGTCGTTCTCGTCGAGCCACGCCGAAATCGCACGGTTCGCGGCGGTCAGGGCGTCGACGTCGACGCCACCTTCGCGGCGAACGACGACGTTGAGCGCTCCGGCGACGAGTTCCAGGTCATAGAGGTCCAGTCCCAGTGGGCTTAGGAGTGATCGCACGGGTGTCTCCAGATCCATGGCCATCTCCTCTCTATGTCGCCGGGCAGGACAAAGAAAAAGCGCGGGCCCGAGGCCCGCGCTTAAACGAGTCCAAACGTCCTTGGCGGACTGTCGAACCATTGTAGCAGTTACGTCCGGCGATGAGCAACGCCTCTGAGACGGACCCGACGGGTGCTACCGACACGTTTTGGCTGATCGACGGGCGTAGCGCACGCACCGCTCGACCAAGCACCGGTCCCATCGACGCCGAACTCGACACCGCACCCAACGTGGCCGTGTGGTCGGACCCGGCCACCCCGTCGTTCGACCATGGCCGCAACATCGCTCGGAGGTGGTTCTTCAGGCCGCGGCGGCGGCGGCGAAAACGGGCCGGTCCACGGTCCCGGGCTGACTTTGGCCCGGCACACCACGATCAGTGGGCGCTCAATAGGATTTGGCGACGATCGCCACCAGGTCGGCCTCCCCGGGGCTGTCGGGCGTCGTGCCGTCGGCGCGTTGGATGCAGCGCACCGAGACCGCCAGGTCATTCAGCCGCGCCTCCCCCGCGTCGCCGACCAGGTCCCAGGCGATGCGGGCGAAGCCCGTCTGGGCGGCTTCGATCGCTTCGTCCACCGAGGTCACGTCGGCCGTCGCGGCGTCGCGCCTGGTCCGTGCGTCCTCGAGCAGCGCGATCTGCATCTGCTCGAGCAGTTCCGTCGCGCGAGCCGCCAACTGGTCGAGCGCCACCAGGTGCTTGGAGCCGTCATCGCGGCGAACCACGGTGACGGCGCCGTTGGCGAGGTCGCGGGGCCCGACTTCGACGCGAAGCGGCACGCCCTTGATCTCCCAGTCCGTCACTCGTCGGCCGAAGGAACCTCGGCCCCGGTCAACTGACGTCGCGATCCCGCCGCCGCGCAGCGCGGCGTCGATCGAGGCGCAGGCCTCCAGCACCGCGGGCTCGTCGCGCACCGCGATGATCACCGCCTGGATCGGCGCCATCCGCGGTGGCACCACGAGTCCTCGGTCGTCACCGTGGGCCATGATGAGTCCGCCCACGAGGCGCGTCGAAGCGCCCCACGACGTCGTGTGACAGAGCTCGGACTGGCCCGCCTCACTCTGGAAGACGACATTGAACGCACGCGCGAAGTTCTGGCCGAGTTCGTGGCTGGTCGTCATCTGCAACGCCTTGCCGTCGCGCATCATCCCCTCGCACGTGAGGGTGTTGATGGCGCCGGCGAATCGTTCACGCGGCGATTTGATGCCCACGTACGCGGGCACGGCCATCACGTTGACCAGGAAGTCGTAGTACACCTCGAGGTGGATACGCATCGCGTAGGCGGCGGCGTCCTCGTAGGAGACGTGTGCCGTGTGGCCCTCCTGCCAGAGGAACTCCGACGAGCGCAGGAACAACCGCGGGCGCAACTCCCAGCGCACGACGTTCGCCCACTGGTTGAGCAGGAGGGGCAGATCACGGTAGCTCTGGATCCACTTGGCCATGAACTCACCGATCACGGTCTCCGATGTCGGGCGCACCACCACCGGTTCGTTCAGCTCCTCACCGCCCGCGTAGGTCACCACCGCCAACTCGGGGCTGAATCCCTCGATGTGCTCGGCCTCGCGCGCGAAGTAGCTCTGGGGGATGAACAGAGGGAAGTAGGCGTTCTGGGCGCCGGCCGCCTTGATCCGGGCGTCCATCTCCGCCTGGATCCGCTCCCACAGGGCGTACCCGTACGGCCGGATCACCATCGTCCCGCGCACTGGGCCGTTGTCGGCCATCTCGGCCTTGGCGACGACATCCTGGTACCAGCGGGGGAAGTCCTCGGACTGCGAGGTCAGGGCATTAGGTGACGCCACGATTCTCCTTCACTTGAGTGGCGAAAGCCTAGCCAAATAGCCACTAATCGACGCGACGACGAATCCGCTCGATCCGTTCGCCGCCGTGGTTCGCGTCCAGACCACGGTCATCGAGCAGGAGCGCCCGGTCGGCCGCAGCCTCGGCCTCAGCTGAGACGTCACGGGCCGCCAGTCGCGCGGCCACGCCTTCAGCGGCGATCTTCTTCGCCTCGTCGACGAGCGCATCGACCATGTCCGCCTCGGGGACAACCCGCACGATCTGACCTTGGATGAAAAGGTGGCCGCGGTGCTTGCCGGCGGCGATGCCCAGGTCCGCGTGACGAGCCTCGCCCGGTCCGTTGACGACGCAACCCATCACCGCGACCTG
>JAKBGV010000091.1 GCA_021837305.1 Actinomycetes bacterium | reverse complement strand
TCAGTCCGAGCGCTTGAGCTCGGACGATGTCGAATCGAGCGTGTGGTGGGTCGAGCCCAGCGCCTGTTACCACGGCGCCGCAGCGGTCGCGCGAGCCCTCGCCGCGACGACGTCCCCGTGGCGCGTTTTCGGGCGAATCGCGATGCGCTGGCCGCTGCCGTGGCTCGCCGAGCCGTTGTATCGGTTGGTCGCCCGTTATCGGCATCGGTTACCCCGCGCACTGGCCTGTCGACCTTCGTCGCGATGACGGTCGAATCGTTGGCCGGTAGGGTGCGGACATGGACTACGTAAACCTTGGACCAACCGGACTCAAAGTCTCACGCCTCTGCCTCGGCCTGATGAGCTACGGTGAACCGTCGCGCGGCAACCAGCCCTGGTCGCTCGGGCGCGACGACGCCGCGCCGTTCTTCCGCCAGGCACTCGACGCTGGCATCAACTTCTTTGACACCGCCAACGTCTACTCAGCGGGGAGCAGCGAGGAGATCACTGGTTCGGTGCTGCTCTCGATGGTGCCGCGCGACGAGATCGTCCTCGCCACCAAGGTGAACGGACGGATGCACGACGACCCGAACGGTCTGGGTCTCTCGCGAAAGGCGATCATGCGCGAGATCGACAACAGCCTGCGTCGGCTCGGCACGGACTACGTCGACCTCTACCAGATCCACCGCTGGGACTACGAGACGCCGATCGAGGAGACACTCGAGGCATTGCACGACGTCGTCAAAGCGGGCAAGGCCCGCTACATCGGCGCCTCCTCCATGTACTCGTGGCAGTTCGCCCAAGCTCTCTACGTCGCAGATCTCAACGGCTGGACACGTTTCGTGAGCATGCAGAACTACTACAACCTCTTGTATCGCGAGGAGGAGCGAGAGATGATGCCGCTCCTGGATGATCAAGGAATCGGATCGATTCCGTGGAGTCCGTTGGCCCGGGGGCGTCTCGCACGTCCGTGGGGTGAGACGACGAAGCGATCCGAGAGCGATCCGTTCGGTCAGAGTCTGTACTCCGAACAAGACCGGCCGATCGTCGACGTCGTGAACGCCATCGCCACGCGACGCGCGGTCGCGCCGTCCCAGGTCGCGCTGGCGTGGGTGCTCGCGAATCCTGTAGTCGCGAGTCCGATTATTGGTGCGACCAAGCCGCACCACCTAGACGACGCGGTCGCGGCGCTCAGTCTGACTCTCGACGACGACGAGATCGCCGCCCTCGAAGCGCCGTATCAGCCCCATCGCGTCCAAGGCTTCGTTTGATCAGTGCTGCACGTAGGTGACGCGCGCCGGTGGTTGTCCGGGCTCAACGAGAGTCAGGACGTGGCGCCCGGAGAGGTGGACGTTGACGCGTACGCGCATCACCAGTCGGTTCGGAGTCAGGGACACCAGCTGCACGCTGGCCCCGCGTTCGGCGACCTTGACGGTAAGGCCAGTGGCAAAGCCGGAGCCGGTCACCACGAGCATCGCCGCACCCGTGGCCGGCACGCTCCCGTGAAGCGCCGTGACTCGCAAGGGTAGTGCCACCGCAGTGAAGCCGGTCGACACGAATGCCTGATAGTGGCTCGCCGCATCGGTGAAACGACCACCGGCGACGCACTCGTCCGGCGCTGCACAACTGAGCGAGAGCACCGTGGCGTCGTGGCCAGCGTTCTGGCCTGGCGCGATGGACTGCGCGATACCCCAGCCCGTGGGTTGCTCGACTGCGACAAAGGCTTGGTCTCCCGACGGTCCCGTGGAGACCTGCCCACCGATCTCGCAGTATCCGGTGGCGGGACACGCGATGGACTGCACCGCGGATCCCGTGACCGGTACGTAGGCGCCGGCGGGGGAGCGTAACTCCGGCACGACGGGCAGTTCGGGTCCCCAGGACGTGGTGGTCTCTGCTGCGACGAAACTCAACGTCGCGCCCGTCGACGAGGTGTAGTCACCGGCGGCACTGCATGAACCTACCCCGGCGCAGCTCAGAGCGGTGATGTTGGCGTTCACGCTGCCTCGGATGTGCGACGTCAGCACGACGGGCGCCCCCCAGCGGCCAGCGGTCTCATTGACGACGAACGATTGAGTCGTGTGCGCGGAGGTCTCGAACGAGCCACCCGCGGCACAGTTACCGGCGGTGGGGCAGGCGACCTCGCCGATGGTGGCGTCAAAGCCCAGGTTCAATGCGCCGGCGACCTCTTGTGGCTTGCTCCAGACGCCGTTGGACTCCGTCATGACGAACGCCTCGGTCTGGTGGACGCGTGGTGCGTACTGGCCCGCGAGTGCACACGTGCCCACCGCCACGCAGTTCACGGAGGTGACGAGTCCGCCGCCGCCCGCGTCGAGGCCACCGGCGATCTCGATGGCGTTGCGCCACGTCCCACTGGTCTCTTCAACCTCGAACGCGTGTCGGGCGAGCGTTGAATCCTCGAACCGTCCGCCCACCACGCAACTTCCCGCGGCGGCGCAACTGACCGTGGTCGCGACCGCGTCACCGCCCGCGTTGAGTGTGGTGGCCACGCTCTGGGTGATGCCCCAGGTACCGTTGGTCTCTTCGACGATGAACGCCTGATGATGCTGGGTGGCGTCCGTGTAGAAGCCGACGGCCACACAACTGTTCACCGCGGGGCAGCTGATCGAGTTCACCGACGCGTCACCACCCAGGTTGTAGGCCGTGGCGACTTCCTGCGGGGCAGTCCACACACCGTCAATCTGGTTCACGATGAAGGCTTCGTGATTGTGGGTCGAGTCCGTATAGAACCCGCCCGCCGCGCACGCCCCGAGCGCGGGACAACTCACCGCGGTCGTCATCGCCGCGCCGCCGGTGTTGAGCGCGGTCGCAATGCGAACGAGTGACGGGCTGGCGCCCGCCGCTGCACTCGCGGGCCACGCGAGGAGCAGGGCGCCGCTTAGCACGAGCCGACGAAAACTCGATCGGTTCGTAGCGCCACCCCACCTTCTCACAACCGCCCCTCTCGTCAGCCGCGGTTCCAAAGAACAGGTCACCGTCACCGTATCGCCGATGCGACGAGCCGTGGCGTCGCCGGGCATCGGCCGCTAGGATGAATTCCAGACCTTATGGGTCATATTTCGATCGCGGTGATCGCCGCGGGAAAGTGTGGGTCACGGTGCGAATCGCGAATGACATCACGGCATGGATCGGAAACACGCCACTCGTGCGACTTCAACGACTGGTGCCCGAGGGGGGCGCAACCGTGCTCGCCAAGCTGGAGTACTTCAATCCCAGTGGGAGCGTGAAGGACCGGGCCGCCGTCGCCATGGTCGACGCGGCGGAGGCGGCGGGCCTGCTGCGAGCGGGCGACACGATTGTCGAGCCCACCAGTGGGAACACGGGAATCGCATTGGCGATGATCGCCGCGGCTCGGGGGTACCGATGCATCCTCACGATGCCCGAGACCATGAGCGTGGAACGGCGGATGCTGCTTCGAGGCTACGGGGCACAACTGGTGCTCACGCCGGGACCTGAGGGAATGAACGGCGCTATCGCAGCCGCCAAGGGGCTCGCAGACGAGCACGGCTACTTCATGCCACAGCAATTTGAGAACCCTGCGAATCCCGCAATCCACCGCTCCGCGACCGCCGAGGAGATCTGGTCGGACACCGACGGAACGGTCGACGTGGTTGTCGCGGGGGTCGGCACCGGTGGGACGATTACGGGGATTGGTGCCGGGCTCAAGGCCAAGAAACCTTCCGTGCGCATTGTCGCCGTAGAACCAGCGGCGTCGCCCGTACTTTCGGGGGGCGAGAAAGGCCCCCACCCACTCCAGGGCATCGGCGCCGGTTTTGTCCCGGCGAACTACGACCCCACGGTGGTCGATGAGGTCATCACGGTCGAAAACGCTGACGCGTTCGCGACGTCGCGAGCGATGGCCACCCAGGAGGGCTTGCTCGTGGGCATCTCGTCCGGTGCGGCGATCAAGGCCGCTCTCGAAGTGGCGGCCCGACCGACGAGTGCCGGACAGACAATTGTCGTCATTGTCCCGTCGTTTGGCGAGCGGTATCTCTCTACGGCGCTTTACGAAGGGCTTGGAGACTGACGTGTGGCGCGAGCTGCGTAGTGAGTTTCGTGACGACCTGCGCGCTGTCATGGACCAGGATCCGGCGGCGCGAACCGTCTGGGATGTGGCGCTCACGTATCCGGGGCTGCACGCGATCTGGGGCCATCGGGTCGCCAACGCCCTCT
>JAKBGV010000022.1 GCA_021837305.1 Actinomycetes bacterium | reverse complement strand
CGTCTCAACAAGCTGCACCGCCGCGTCGCCAACCGACGTCGCCACCACGCCCACCAGGTCACTGCCTGGGTGATGAAGAACTGCACCAGCGTCGTGCTCGAGGACCTCAACGTCGCCGGGATGGTGAGGAACCACCGCCTGGCGCGCTCGATCAGCGACGCCGCCATGGGCGAGCTCGGCCGCCAGATCCTCTACCAGGCCCCCTGGTACGGGGTGGAGGTCACGCTCGCGGACCGGTTCTTCGCGTCGAGCAAAATCTGTTCGGGCTGTGGGGCGAAGAAGGACCGGCTCGACCTGTCGACACGGGTCTACGCCTGCGCGCACTGCGGCCTGGTGATCGACCGGGACCACAACGCCGCGGTCAACCTGGCGCGTTGGACACCGGACGCCAACGTTTCTACCTGACCCCGTTGGGTCTGCACCGCGCAGCACGCGGGAAGAGCCGTTCGCCACCCGAACAAGCCTCGAGGTTGAGGACAGGGCCCTGGGACGGAACCGGGAAGTGCCAGTCACCTGGTCATCCGGACGGATGGGTGAGTGTCACCGGGGAACCCCAGTGATCAAGACCCGCCGGTGTGTTCGAATTAGGACACACGCTGTAAGCAGTTCCGAGTTCGCGGGGAGATTGATCTACTGGTGTAACCACGACTTTCACGACCTTACACACGTCGAGTTACGTGTAAGGTAAGACGTAAGGTTAGGTGTAAGGCTCTCCAAACCCCGGAGGAACTCCATGAATGCCAGTGAACTCGACGATCTGGTCAAAGAACTGGGTCGCTTTGGAACCGATCACCAGACCGTCGAGGCTAAGCGGGCTCGCGACGCACTTCCGGAGTCAACCCACGAGACGCTCAGCGCATTCGGCAACACCGGTGGGGGGATCCTGATCCTCGGTGTAGCTGAGGATCAGGGGGTCTTTGAAGTGACAGGAGTCGCCGACGCGGGCCAAATCCAATCGGACCTTCAGGCACTCTGTGGACAAATGGAGCCGCCTCTTCGCGCCACCATTGAACTGGTCGCTCATTCCAACGGCAATGTCGTGGTTTGCAGAATCCCGGGCGTTCTTCGCCAGCAGCGCCCGTGCCACCTGGCTTCGCGGCCGCCAGAAGACAGCTCCTACGTGCGCGTGGGCGATGGCGACACCAAACTCACCCGCGACCAAGTTCTTCACATGCTCGCCGACGCGACACTCACTGACTACTCAGTTAGTCCGGCGCCCGCAGGCTCTGATCTCGATCCAGGGCTCCGAGAACAACTCTTAACATCGCTGCGGGCAAGTAGCCACCGACTAGACGGAAGGGACGACGAGACACTTCTAGCCCACGTCAACGCCCTTGACCCCGATGGCCAACCAACCCTCGCTGCGATGCTCGTCATCGGTGTGAATCCGCAGGGAACGCTCGCGCCTAGTCGAGTGGACTACCGAGTACTCCCCAGGGTGGGTGACCCACAGGGAACGCGATTCACTGGAAGGCACGCGGAGGGTGTCGTTGGCGAACTCCTAGACGAGCTCTTGACTTGGGTTCGTGGTGATCTTGGCGACATTCAGGTCGTTAGAGACGGCTCTGTCTACAACGAAACGCAGATACCGATCGAGGCGGTCAGAGAGGTCTTGTCCAACGCACTTATTCATCGAAGTTTCGCCCCAGGGTTGCGCGAGCGCAGAGTCGTTGTGGAGCTTTCCGCCGAGGCTCTTACCGTCACGAGCCCCGGGAATCTGTTCTATGGCACTGATCCAGACTTGCTTGGTCTCACCAGCATGAGCAGCGTACGCAACACGTCGCTTGTGAGGATTGCCGACCACATGACGACTCCCAGTGGCGCGAGGATCGTTGAGAGCCAGACGTCAGGCATCGCAGCAGCGGATGTTGCGTGTCACCTATTCGGAGGCGTCCCGATTCTCTTTGTGGACCTTCCAGACAGCTTCCAGGCGCATCTGATTCGCGGTGCAACGGATACCTCTTGGGCGATAGGAAGGATTGGCGACGCTAAGTTGCAGGATCATCAGGTTGCGGTGCGGTTGGTTTCAGTTGCACAGCGCCTGAGCGAGTTGCACGAGGTCTATCCAGAACTAAGAGGAACGGCAATGGATGCCGCCTATGCTGCTCGCACGCTCGCCCCCTGCTCGAGGGAGGTGGCCGCGGCCCGTCTCGTAGAGCTCGAGCAGGCGGGCCTGATGCACAAACTCGTCATTGGTCGCCGCCCAGCTTGGGTGCTGACGGAGGGCACACGACCAGAATCTGTACCAGCCACGGCGGCAGCGAAGCCCGCCGAGCCTGGGCGTAGGCGTGATCGCGTACCCGACCTTCTCGCGGCCATCGCGAGATCGAGTGGCGGAGAACTTAGCGCTGCCGAGATTGGCAGTGCGCTAGTCCTGACGTCGCCCACCTCGCGTGCGCGATGGATAGGACGCGCTCGCGATAGGGGTCTCATCGTGGCCACCAGGGAAAACCCGTTCGATCCTCTGAACACCTACGAACTTACAGATGAGGGGAGGCAAGTCCTCAACGCAAGTGCTTAGGTCGAGCGTGGCAACTGTGTGAACAGAGCGCGCAGGACCGGGGATCCGACGCTGCGACCGCGTGTTGGAGGTGCAGCGGTCACACAATCCCTCCCCGCCGTCGTGAGAATCGGGGCGGTTGTGTGTGCTGTTTGTCCAAGCCTTTGTGCAAACAGTTCGAGGGGATTTGTGCAAATCCCCCTTGGTGGGGCTAGTAAGAATCGAACTTACGACCTCGTCATTATCAGTGACGCGCTCTAACCGACTGAGCTATAGCCCCAAGGCCAACCAATCTACACCAGCGGGCTTCGCAGCCCTACGGGGCTTCCCACAGCTTGGTCGCGAGCGACTGGCTCGCGGTCGCGAGAAGCGTCCCGGACTCGCTCCACAGGAACGCCGTCCCTTGTGCGAAACCACCGGTGAGGGCGTGCATGTGGATCTCGCAGAGCACCCATTCCGTTGGCTCGAGCGAGGCGATGCGAATCGTGTTGTCGAGACTCCGGCTGCGTGTACGACGCCCGAGCGGATCCATCGCACCACCCGAGACAAAGTCGCCGAGGATCGCGATGGTTGCCGCTGAGGGTTCCAGGTGGCCGGGGATCCGCGCCCAGAGCGCTGTGACCGGCGATCCCGGGGTTCCGTCGATCTGCGCGAAGCGTCGACCAATCGCGAGACGGGTCTCTACGTGGTCGAAGATGGAGTTTTGATACCAGCTCGGCAAATTGCGCGGCGGGCAATCGATCGGCCGCGGGACCGATGCTTGAACCGCCCAAGGGGGAGCAGTGAGTGAACCGGTGCCCAACGCGGCGTTGACGGTGACGACGGCGGTGTCGTCAACCGTCGCGGTCGCCCGGGCCTGGGTGACGTGACCGCCCACGACGGCGAGTTCCGTCGTGACCAGCACCTCAGCCCCCTCGGGCGCGTAGGACAGGTACTGCGCACTGGCCCATACCGTGGGTCGGCCGCTGGCGCCTTCGAGTGCGACCACCCCCGCCGCCAGCGCGCAGCCACCGAAGAGGAACCGACCCGGCGTCATCACGCGTTCGTTAACGCGTAACGACCATGTGTGCTCGTCTAACCGTTCGAGCCCAAGGAATTCGGCGGTGTTCACGCCGGTTCAGGATAGTGCCGGTGTCGTCGTCGCCACCCTGAGGCAGACTGGTCATGTGATCGATCCGCGCTTCGTCTATCTGGCCGCGGTGATCTCGGTCATCGGCACTGCTGGGTACATCCGCGACACACTCCGTGGGGTGACCACGCCGAACCGGGTGACGTGGGGACTGTGGGGCGTCGAGGGGATCCTCGCCTTCGTGGTCGAAGTCCAGCAACACGTCGGTCTCGCGGCCTTGATGACGCTCATGTTCGGTCTCATCCCGCTGTTGATCGTCACCGTGTCGTTCCGTGGCCACCACGGGGTGTGGCGGATCGGCCCCTTCGACGTGCTCTGCGGGTCACTTTCAATCGCCGGTATCGCCTTCTGGGCCTTCATCCACGAGCCGACAGTGGCGTTGGTCTCCTTTGTCGTGGCCGACCAGTTGGCGGGCCTGCCGACGATCCGAAAGTCCTGGTTGATGCCGTCGTCTGAGACCGCGTGGACCTTCTTCACCGGCGTGATCAACACGCTGATAACGATCACGTCGCTGCGTCACTTCACGACCGAGGGTGTGCTCTTCCCGGGGGCAATCTTCGTCACCGACCTCGTAATCTGGGCCTTGGTGGCCTTTGACATCGGTCCAAGATTCCGTGGTGAGCGGATAGTGGTGGGCGCGACGTGAACGTCGCGCGTGCCGGTGTCGACGCGGAACGAGAACGCGGTCGAGCCGGTCGCGCCACGGTCCCGCGTCGCGTGCACGCGACGCTCGCCACGCGGCCCGCCAACGATGATCCCGTGGGCCGTCTGCTCGAGCAATCCAGCCACCGACTGACCGACCTCACACCGCTGCGGTTCTCGCGCATGGTCGCGAGCCCCTTCGCGTTCCTGCGCGGCGCTGACCTGTTGATGGCCGGGGACCTCAAGGCGTCGCCAAGCACCGAGCTGGTCGTGCAACTCTCTGGCGACGCGCACCTCAAGAACTTCGGCCTCTTCGCGTCGCCCGAACAGCGATTGGTCTTCGACGTGAACGATTTCGACGAGACCGCGTCGGGTCCCTTCGAATGGGACCTGAAGCGACTGTGCGCGTCGTTGTCAATCGCGGCGGACTTGGCTGGGCTGGAGGAGACGCGGCGACTGCACATCGTGCGTGGCTGTATCAGCGTCTATCGCTCGTCGATGAGGCGTTTCTCCACGATGAACCGACTCGACGTCTGGTACGCGTCACTCGAGGTGGCCAACGTGTTCAAGGACCTCGGTGGCTTCTTCACCGACGCCGCGAAACGCAACGTCGACGATCTGATCGGGCGTGTGCGGACCCAGTCAACGAGGTCGAAGTTCGACGACCTGATCGAGCGGACCCCCGAGGGTCCGCGGATCCGACTCAGCCCGCCGCGTATGGTGCCGTTGCGCGACCTCGGCGCCACCGCTGACGAGAGTCGCGCGACGGTCGACGCCGTCCTCGAGGGGTATCGCGACTCACTGGTGAGCGACCGTCGGTTCCTGCTCGACCAGTTCCGCGTCGTGGACGTCGCTCGCCTCGTGGTCGGGGTGGGGTCGGTGGGCACCGAAGGCTACGCCGTGTTGCTCACCGGTCGTGACGACGACGACCCCTTCTTCCTTCAGATCAAGGAGGCTCGGGGGTCGGTGCTCGCGTCATCGGAGGATTCCTCGAGTAATCCCGGCGACCGGGTCGTGCGCGGCCAGCGCCTCATGCAGGCGACGCCCGACGCCTTCCTCGGTTGGTACGGCGTGAGCGGGGACCGGGGCTTCTACGTTCGCCAGCTCTACGACCGCAAGGCGTCCGTTGACGTCGAGCGGCTCGGGGCTAAGCAGTTGATGACCTACGGTCGCGTGTGCGCGTGGGTGCTCGCGCGCGCCCACGCTCGATCCGGGACGGCGGCGGCGATCTCGGGCTACCTCGGCGGTGGGGACTCGTTCATCGAGGCGGTCGGTCAGTTCGCTGAGGCGTATCGGGCCCAGAACCTCGCGGACTACCGTGCGCTGCGAGCGGCGGTGGACGACGGTCGCGTACCGATCGCGTCGTGATGGGTGCCACCGTCACGTCGCACTGACACTCGCGGGGTCATACCGTTCCTGCGGAGGCCATCGCCGGTCCATTGCTAGGCTGGGTCTCCTTCGGGGGACGTAGCTCAGTTGGTAGAGCGCGGGCTTTGCAAGCCTGAGGTCGTGGGTTCGAGCCCCATCGTCTCCACCAGCGTCGTCGGCTCGTTGGCCGCAGTCTCTCGCACGGGTCTTCAGGAGCGCAGCACGACGTTGCGCGGCTCGTCACCCCGGCCGATCCGGTCGATCTGGTCCGCGAGCAGTCGTGCCATGCGCGGCAGCATCGCCGACGTCGCGCCGCCGACGTGGGGCGAGATGAGCACGTTTCGCAACGCGAAGAGCGGGTGGTCGTCGGGCAGGGGCTCGGGGTCCACGACGTCCAGGGCGAGCCGGAGCCGACCGGACTGCGCGTGGCGCACGAGCGCCGCGGTGTCAGCGACGGCGCCCCGCGAGACGTTCACCACCAGCGCGCCGTCGGGCAGTGCGGCGAGGAACGTCTCGTCGATCATGTGATGCGTGGACTCGGTGAGGGGGACGACGACGATCACGATCTCGGCCGTCGGTAACAGAGCGGGCAGGTCGGCAATCCCGATGACCTCGCCGAGGTCGTCTTGACGAGGGTGGGTCGCGACACGTACGACGTCGACTTCGAAGGGGGCGAGCCGCTCGGCGATCGCGCGGCCGACGCCCCCGGTCCCGATGAGCAGGATCCGGCGATCGGCGAGGCTCGCGTGGTCCCGCGGCCGCCACCGGCCGTCGAGGGCGTCGCGAACGAACTGGTCGATGCCGCGTTGGGCGGCGAGGATGAGACCGACGGTCAGCTCCGCGGTCGACGCCTCGTGCACGCCCGCGGCGTTGGCGTAGACGTGACCCGGGGGCAGGACGTCGGCGACACCGTTGTAACCGATCGACTGACTCTGCACTAAGCGCGTCGAGAAGCCGGCGAGGTTCGCCAGTCGCGACACGGTCCCCATGTAGGGCGGTACCACGATGTCGACGTGGTCGAGGTCGATGGGTCCGTCGAGGTCCCACGTGATGACCTCGATCGGGGTCTCGGTCGCCGGCAGGGCGTCGCGCAACGTCGTCGAGGGGACGCTGACGAGCAGGGGGACAGTCATCGAGTCGATGATAGGACTGGTCAGCGGGCGCCGATCGGCGTGCCGATAGCGCGCTCGACCTCGGGTAGCACCTCGGTCGCGAGCAGCTCGACCGCGGTGGCGGTGTCGGCGAAAGGCAACCCGCCGAGCCCGACCTGGGCGAGGAACCGGTCGTGACCGAGCAGGTCGTGCTCGAAGAGGATCTTGTCCACGATCTCGGCCGGGCTGCCGACGAAGAGCGCACCCTCGGGCGCGGCCCAGGACTCGAAAGCCTCGCGACCCAGTGGGTTGCCCCGCGCGGCTGGCATGTTCTGGCCGATGTAACGCGAGTAGTAGGGGTAGAAGGTGTCGCGCGCCGCCTGAGAGGTCCTGGCGACGTGGACGTGGCTCGTCACGCCGACGCGGAGGTGCTCGTGGCCGGCGGCGGCGCCGGCGGCGCGGTATCGGTCCGCGAGGTCGACGAACCGGCGGGGTTGACCGAGGATGGCGAGGTAGAGCGCCAGCCCGTGGTGCCCGGCCCGGTCGGCGCTCGCCGGTGTACCGCCGACGGCGACCCAGATCGGCAGGCGGTCCTGTGACGGCCGTGGGTAGACGCCCACATTCTCGAGCGGCGGGCGGAATCGTCCCGACCAGGTGACCCGCTCGGACTCATTCAGCCGCTCGAGCAGGGCGAGCTTCTCGGCAAAGAGCGCGTCGTAGTCGTTGAGGTCGTACCCGAAGAGGGGGAAGGACTCGACGTAGGCGCCCCGACCGACCGTGATCTCCGCTCGCGCGTTCGAGAGCAGGTCGAGGGTGGCGAAGTCCTGGAAGACGTTGACCGGGTCGGCGGTGGAGAGCACGGTCACCGTCGAGGTCAGTCGGATCCTCGTCGTGCGCGCCGCGATGGCGGCCAGCACCACGGCCGGTGAGGCGATCGCGAAGTCGGGGCGATGGTGCTCACCGACGCCGAAGACGTGCAGACCGGCCTCGTCGGCGATACGCGCGAGCTCGATGAACTCGCCCAGGCGCGTCGCGGGGTCGCGCAGCCGTTGCGTGAGCGGGTCGGTCGTGAGCTCTCCGAAGGTGAAGAGCCCGATCTCCATCGGGGGCCGGGTCGTGGTCACGATCGGGTATGCGTGGTAATCCAGTGGCGCAGGCTCGGCAGGATCGACTGGCTGATCTCGTGGCCCCCGGGGTGGCGGTGGGTGACCGCGATCGCGCCGGCGTCGCCGCTGAGGTAGGCCCAGGTGCGCTCGAGCAGGTCGCGGGGGATGACGGTGTCGTCGGTCGCCTGGGCGTGGAAGACGGCGAGCCCGTCGAGTCGGTCCGGTTCGGTCGAGAGACCGGCGTCGAAGGGCATGGTTCCGTAGAGCACCGCGACCCCGGCCAAACGGTTGGGTCGGTCTAGGGCGAGTCCACCCGCGAAGGCCGCGCCGCCCGAGAACCCGATCACGATGACGGGTCGGTCGTCGGCCACGTCGTCGAGCCACTCCCAGAACCAGTCGAGTTGAGCGCGCAGCGACGCCACGGTCGGTCGTCCGATACCACGGTTCTCGAACCACGCGTAGCCGTCGCCACCCAGGTCGATTGGTCCGCGCACCGCGGCGTAGGCGGGCCCGATTGGCAGAACGTCGGCGAGACTTGCGATCTCGCGCTCGTTCGATCCCCGGCCGTGTAGCAGCACGACGATCGGGGCGGTGGGGTCCGGTGACCCGCGCCAGAGGACGGTCGGCTCCACGTTACGCCCCCACCACGTAGGAGGTCATCGAGAGCGAGCCCATCGTGCAACCGTCGACGAGGACGCTCGTCGCATCACCCCGGGCGTCCGCGACGCCACTGAGGTAGGCGAGGGGGAGGAAGTGGTCGGGCGTCGGCGCCGCCAGTCGGTAGTCGGTCGAGCCCACCAGTCGGCCGATCGCCGTTGGGTCGTCCGCCATCTGGCTACGCACGTCGTCATCGAAGCGGTGGGCCCAGTCGAACCCCTCATCGGTCGCGTGCCAGTCGATCGCGCGCAGGTTGTGCACGACGTTGCCGCTCGCGATGATCATGATGCCGTCGTCGAGCAGTGGCGCGAGGCGCCGGCCGAGGTCGATGTGGTAGTCGAGCGATTTGGTGCCGTCGATCGAGAGCTGGACGACGGGGACGTCCGCCGCGGGAAAGACGTGGGCCAGTACCGACCACGTGCCGTGGTCGATGCCCCAGGTCCGGTCGTCCAGGGCGACCGAGACGGGCTTCACGATCTCGGAGACCTGCGCGGCCACGTCGGGTGCCCCCGGCGCCGGGTAGTCGAAGTCGAACAGCTGCTGGGGAAAGCCGTAGAAGTCATGGATTACCGGGGGGTTCGCCATCGAGGTCACGGCGGCGGTGTCGATGTACCAGTGCGCGGAGATCGCGAGCACCGCGCGGGGGCGGTCGCTGAGCAGGCCGAACGTCGCCCACGCGTCGGTGAAGTGATTGTGTTCGAGAGTGTTCATAGGTGTGCCGTGTCCGATGAACGCGGCGGGCATGGGGGCCATGGTGTCTCCCAACGGTCGAGGTGACTCCAGCGTAGTGGTAAGTAGGTGACATATCAACAAATTTGGTAGGCTGGAACCATGAGTGAGATCACCTGGCTCGCGGCCGACGAGCTCGCGGCCTGGAAGGGCCTGGCGCTGATGAACCTGCAGCTGAGCGCGACGCTCGGCCGCGCGCTCGCGGCCGACGGCCTCTCGTACCCGGACTACCTCGTGCTGACCACCTTGTCGGACCACGAGGATGGTCGATGCCGGGTGGTCGAGTTGAGCGACGAGCTCGGGTGGGAGAAGAGCCGGGCGTCACACCACGTGGCCCGCATGCGCGAGCGCGGTCTCGTTGAGAAGCAGCGATGCCCCACCGATCAGCGCGGCGCCTACGTGGTCCTGACCGACGCGGGCCGTCGAGCGCTTGACGCCGCGGCACCGGGACACGTGGCGACGGTGCGCCAGAACTTCGTGGATTTGCTCACGTCCGAACAGCTGAACGCGGTGGCGACGATCTCGTCGGTCGTGTTGGCCCACCTCGCCAAGGCTCGCGACTGACCCGTACGACGACAAGACGCCGGGCCACTGAGCCCGGCGTCTTGTGCGATGTGGGCGCTAGTCGCTGTAGTGCTCGCGCCAGATCAATCGGTAGACCCTCACCTTGCGCGGGATGGACCGCAGACCCGGGATGAAGGGCAGCAGTAGGAGCAGAATCGAGAGCAGCCCCATCAGCGCCGAGACCTGCACGTCGGCGTTGGTGCTGGTGTTGAACGGCGGCACCTGGTACCAGAAGGTGTAGAGCCACAGCCACGCCTGGCCCGGGTAGCTCCCCGTCTCGTTCATCATCCCCCACTGGCTGCCCAGGAGGTGCTGCTTCTGGGCCAGGTTGGCGAGGTAGGTCCCGTCAGCCACGAACAACAACGGCTTGGTGTAGTTCGTGGTGTAGAAACCGCCCCCCGTCACGAGGGCCTGGTCGAGTGCACCCGAGCGGGCCATGGAGGTGAGCTTGTTGATCAGCTCGGGAACCGGACCGGCGTTGGTCGCGGGCACGTTGATCTGGTTGTTGCTCCAGGTCATCTTTGACGCGCTCGCCGTGTAGTTCGACACCCACGACTTCTGCTGGGAGGTGCTCGCGCCCTTCCACTCGGAGAGCGCAGCGCTCAGCGCCTTGTCGTAGGGCAGGCTCGAGAGCGGGTTGATGACGAAGTCTCGGACCGTGTTGACGGGAATCGTCACGCCCGCGAACTGTGCGAGCCTCAGGGGCCCGAGATTCTGACCCGGTGCCGCGGTGTTGTACGGCGCCCCGTACTTGGCGGTCACGGTCGACCCGTTCAACTCGCCGAGCGCGGTGGTCGCGAAGTCGATCGGGTCAGCGTTCGACCACGCCTTGACGGTGATCGCGCGTTCGTCGGGCGAGCCGAAGAGCGTGGCGAGCAGGACCACGAGCAGCCCCACCACGATGATCGCAATGGTGCCCTCTTTGATGATGTCGTAGGGAACGTATTTGCCCTTGTACTCGGGCGCATCCACGTCGGGGCGAAATGGCTTCGTGCTCACTTGGTGGCTCCGTTCTCTTCGAACGGGGGGACGACGCCCTTCACCCGTACCATCAACACGTGGATGGCCGTCAGCAGCACAGCGGCGAGCGGCAGCAAGACGATGTGCCACATCAGCATCTGTCCGAGGTTCAACACGTTGAAGATCGACCCCGCGCCGGTGGCGTTGATGCCGTCCTTGGCCTGGGTGGAGATCCACTGCGAGTCGAAGTTCGTTTGCGAGACGTAGCCCGTGAAGGCGGTCCCGACGGACGCGAGGAACGTCACGACACCGGTCACCCAGGTCAGGGACCGCCCGCCACGCCAGGCGGCCATGAAGAACTTGCCCCACAGGTGCACGATCATCGCGAAGAAGAAGATCTCAACGCTCCAGAGGTGCGTCGAGTTCACGAAGTGACCGATCGCCGACGAGTGCCACCACTGCGGACCGCGGATCGCGAGGATGATCCCAGACAGGATCACCATCATCAGCGCGGCGAGGGTCGTCACACCGAAGACGTAGATCCACGAGGAGACGTAGGCCGGCTGGGTGTCCGGGAGCAGCTTCTCGGGGGGCAGGTGACCGGTCGCGCGCTTGCGTAGGCGCGTCGTCCACTGTCGGTCGATCTCGGCGGTACTCATCGGCTCTCCTTGCGGCGGCTGCGACCGGGGAACGGCAGGAACAGTGCGGCGACGAAGGCGATGATCATCAGCACCACGACGATGAAGTTCGCCACGGAGATGTCGATCACGCCCCAGTGGATGTAGTGCCCGTAGTTATTGAGCGGTATCAGGGCCGCTAACGACCAGAGATAAGCCATGCTTGCTCGTTCCTCCCAACTAGATCCGAGGTGCCCAGTCTTGCAGCACGAGCGCCGTGTCCGTGAGGTTACCGGGTAACGACGAGCGACGCGGACTGGTCACGCCACCGTTTTAGTTCCTGGCACCCGGTCGCGCGCGGTTTGACGCAGGTGAAACTGAGTAACGCCTATGCAAAGCGAGACGGCCCCGGCGATGTGCAACTCGACCAGGACGACCGGAACGTGGGTCACGTACTGGACGAAGCCGATGACCGCCTGGATGAGCGCGATGACCACGAGCCGACGCACGCCCAGGCGCAGCGCGTCGGGGACGCCGCTTCGCCAGATCGCAAAGACGAGTCCACTCACGAGCCCGAGGAAGAGTACGGCGAGCACCGAGTGGACCCAGGCGGCGTCGGCGAAGGCGAACGGCAGGCGCCGAGCCACGAGCTGGCCCTGGGCCGCGCCGGCGTGGGGGCCCGAACCGGTGGTGGCGGTTCCCGCGAACAAGACCAGGACGAACGGGATCCAGAGCAGGCGCGCGATCAGACGGAAGTGCGGGTCGCGCACGTCGGCGCGCGTACCGGGACCGTAAACGTACTTCGAGCGGTGATAGAGGATGGCCCCGACCACGACCATCGCGAGCGACAGGATCATGTGCAGCGAGACGAGCCACGGATTGAGCTTGGAGTAGACGACGAAGGCACCGAGGATGGCGTCGGCGATCACGCCGAGTACCAGCAGGCCGGAGAAACCGATGAGGTCACGCCGCCGCTCGGTGCGCAGCCACGCCGCGACGAACGTCACGCCGGTGACGATGACGAGGATGATGGTGACGATCCGGTTCGTGTACTCGATCAGGGGGTGGATCGACCACGACCCAGTGATCTGGTGGCTGTAGCAGGTGGGCCAGTCGGGGCAACCGAGCCCTGAGCCGGTCAGACGAACGGCGCCGCCGGTGAGCACGATCACGATCATTGAGAGGAACGAACTGAAGGCGAACCAGCGGAACTTCGGTGGCGGGACACGGAATCGGGGCGTCGAGGTCACCCCCGCAGCCTACGTAAGGCGGCACTTCTAGACTGCCACCTATGACCATTGAGGTGTCGAAGGGCTTTTCGACCACGGACGTGCTGAAGGGCTACCTCGCACTCACCAAGCCCCGGATCATCGAACTGCTGCTGGTGACCACGATTCCGACGATGGTCGTCGCGGCCAACGCCATTCCCGGCCTCTGGCTCGTGGTGGACACCCTGATCGGTGGGACTCTGGCGGCGGCCGGGGCCAATGCGTTCAACATGGTCATCGATCGTGACATCGACGCCATCATGGAGCGGACCAAGCGTCGCCCGCTCGTGCGTGGCGTCATGAGCCCACGCGCCGCGACGGTGTTCGCGGTGGGTCTCGAGCTCGTCGCCTTCGCCGTCCTCGCGGTCTGGGTGAACCTGCTCGCGGCGTGGCTCGCGGTAGCGGCGATGCTCTTTTACGTGTTCGTCTACACGATCTGGTTGAAGCGTCGCAGCAAGCAGAACATCGTCATCGGCGGTGCCGCGGGTGCGGTACCGGTGCTCGTGGGCTGGGCCGCCGTCACGGGCAGCCTCTCGTGGACGCCGGTACTGCTGTTCCTCGTGGTCTTCATATGGACACCACCGCACTTCTGGGCGCTGGCCGTGCGATACCGCGACGACTACAGCGCTGCCCACGTGCCGATGATGCCGGTGGTCGCGTCACTTCGCCGCACGACCCTCGAGATCCTCGTCTACACCGTGATCATGTGGGTACTGACGGTATTGATCGGACCCGTCGCCCACCTGGGATGGATCTACGCCGTCTCGTCGATGGTGCTCGGCGGGTTCTTCACCTTCTACGCGATGCGCCTGTTCCGCCACGCGGTCCGCGGCCGCGCCGACGCGGGGGAGGCCATGCGCCTGTTCCACTTCTCGATTACCTACCTGACGGCCCTCTTTGTACTCATGGCGGTGGATGTCCTTGTCAAAGCTCGTTGAAAAGTGGCGGCGGGGGCACCCCTCACCGATGATGTTCGTCTCGTTGGGCATCGGGACGGCCGTCGCGGTCGCACTGATCGTTGTGGTCTCGCTCTTGACCGGCGGTCGCACCTCGGCGAACGCACTCATCGGCACCGAGGCGAGCGCCTTCACGTTGCCCGCGCTCTCGGGGGGCTCGGTGACGGCCCCGTACGCGAAGGGCCATCCCACCGTGATGGTCTTCATGGCGAGCTACTGCGCGCCGTGCCGCGCAGAACTCCCACACCTGGTCGCCTACCTGTCTGACCACTCCACGGGCTCGGTGCGGGTGATCGGCGTCGATACGGGCGACCAGCGAACGGCCGCACTCGCCTTCGTGCATCACGACGCCGTCGCCTTCCCCGTGGCGTTCGACCCGAACAGCACCGTGGCCGCTTCGTTCCAGCTGGAGGCAATACCCGACACCGTCTTCGTGAACGCCCAGGGGAAGGTCGCCAACGTGGTCATCGGCAAGATCACCCCCGAGCAGTTCGCGAGTGACGTCGCAGCGATCAACAGCTAGCGGTACTCGGGTGCGACTCGGGTGCACCGGATCAGTCGAAGCGGAACGTCCGGGCGGCGAGCAGCGGCGCACCGCACGCCCAGAGCACGAGTGAGAGCCAGTCACCGCCCGTCGGGTTGAGTCCGAGGCCGAGGATCCGGTGCAGGGCCTCCGCGAGAGCCCCCGAGGGGAGCGCTACCGCGATACGGCCGATGAGACTCGGCAGCGACGTCACCGGCACGACGATGCCCGAGAGCAGGAGCAGCACGAGGTAGAGCCCGTTGCTCGCGGCGAGGTTCACCTCGGCGCGCAGCCAGCCGGCGAGGCCGAGCCCGATACCGGCGAGACCCATGGAGCCGAGCAGTATCACGAGGACGACGGTCATGACCCCGTGCGCGCCACCGTGTGGCCGCCAGCCGAGTCCGGCCGCGACCGTGGCGACGACGGCCACCTGGATGACTTCGGTGACGAGCACCCCGGCGATCTTCGCGCCGATCAGCCGACGACGCCCGAGGGGGGTCACGTAGAGACGACGCAGCACACCGAAGGAACGCTCGAAGCCGGTCGCGATCGAGAGCGCCACCATGGCGGTCGAGAGCACCGAGAGGGCGATGATCCCGGGGGCGATGAAGTCGACGCGGTGCACGGTGGGACTCGCGGTCACCCGGGCCAGCGAGAAGAAGACGAGCAGCAGCACCGGGATCGCGATCGTGAGCAGGAGCGTCTCGCCGCGACGAACCGTCATGCGCACCTCGGCGCGGGTCTGGGCCCACCACGCCCTCACGGGAGGCTCCGTTCCTCGGCGATGAGCTCGAGGTAGCGCTCCTCGAGCGAGGCCCGTGTGCGCAGCGAGACGAGTTGCACACCCCGCTCCACGAGCAGTGCACTCACGAGGGCCACCCGTTCGGGACTGGACGCGATGCGACAACGCAGTCGCGTAGGCGACTCACTGGTGACGACGCACGCGAGTCGTTGGGCGAGGGACGCCGCGTCGACCGGGGCACTCGTCTCGATGACGAGCTCGGGCTCGCCCGCCAACTCGTCGAGGGTCCCCTCGGCGACGACGGTTCCGCGGTGCATGAGTACGAGGCGGTTCGCCATGCGCTCGGCTTCGGTCAACTCGTGGGTGGTGATCAAGACCGCACAGCCGCGTTCGGCTTCGGCGGCGATGATCGACCTGATGACCTGTCGGCCCTCGGGGTCGACGGCCGTCGTCGGCTCGTCGAGCACCAGGACCCGGGGTCGGGCGATGAGGGCCAACGCGAGGAGCGTGCGTTGCTGCTCGCCACCCGAGAGCCGTCGCCAGGGTGTCGAGGCGCATCGGCGAAGGTCGAGCAGGTCGAGCAGGTCCTCGGGGTCGCGTGGCGCGTCGTAGTACGTTGCGGTCAGGGTCAGCACCTGCGTGGGCGTCATCGGGAACCAGACCCCACCGCGCTGCAGGAGTGCCCCGGTGCGTACGACGACCTCATCGTGGTCGCGCCGTGGGTCCAAACCGTGGATCCGCACGGTCCCGTCGTCGGGTGCGCGGAATCCGAGGAGCGTCTCGACCAACGTGGTCTTGCCTGCGCCGTTCGGACCGAGCAGGGCCAGGACCTCGCCGTAGTCGACCGTGAGGCTCACGCCGTCGACCGCGTAGCGCCCGTCGAATGCGACGCGTAACCCAGTGACCTCCACGGCGTGACTCACAACCAACGAAACTACTGGGACGGCGAGGTCATCGTGGCCGACCGATCGGGCCTCGGTAGGCTCAGGTCGTGATCGATCTCGCTCAACTGCGCCGTGAACCCGACGTCGTCAAGGACGCCCTGGCCCGCCGGGGGGTGGCCCCGTCGACCCTCGACGACGTGGCGGCTCTGGACACCGAGCACCGCCGCTTGCTCCAAGAGACCGAGCGGCTGCGCGCCGACATCAAGTCGCTGTCGCGTCAGGTCGGCGAGGCCCGTCGCGAGAAGGACCTGGCCCGGGCCGAGGAGTTGGCGGCCGTCAGCCGCGACCTCGGCGACGAGGAGCGTCAGGCGTCGGCGTCGGCCGAGCTCGTGGCCGGTCGTCTCCGGGACCTGTTGCTACAGCTGCCGAACCTCCCGGCCCCCGAAGCGCCCGACGGCGTGGACGAGCACGACAACGTCGTGCTGCGCCAGTGGTGGGTCGCGATGGATGACGGGGCGCCGTTCCCGTCCTTCGAGGAGCATCAGCGGGTTCCGCACTGGGAGATCGGCGCGCAGTTGGACATCTTGGACCTCGAGTCGGGGGCCAAGCTCGCGGGCTCGATGTTCCCACTCTTTCGCGGCGTTGGTTCGCGGCTCGTTCGGGCCCTCGGCGCTTTCGCGCTCGATCGGCACACCCCCGACTACGAGGAGATCCGTCCCCCGACGTTCGCCTTGACCGAGACCATGGTCTCGACGGGACACCTGCCCAAGTCGGCTGACGACATGTACGCCATCGAGCGCGATGGGCTGTGGGCCATCCCGACGGCCGAGGTGCCACTCACCTCGATGCTGCGCGGTGAGATCATCGAGGAGTCCCGGCTCCCGATTCGCATGACCGCGCTCACGGCGTGCTTCCGACGCGAGGCCGGGGCGGCCGGTCGAGACACCCGAGGACTCCTGCGGGTGCACGAGTTCGACAAGGTCGAGCTCTTCGCGTATTGCACGCCCGACCAGGCGGCCGACGCGCACGCCGACATCCTCGCGCGCGCCGAGTCGCTGTTGCGCGAGCTCGGCCTGACCTATCGGGTGCTCGACCTCTGCGCCGGAGACCTCGGGACGTCCTCGGCGCGTACCTTCGACCTCGAGGTCTACAGCCCCGGCGTCGACCGGTGGCTGGAGGTCTCGTCGGTGAGCTGGTTCCGTGACTACCAGGCCCGACGCGCCAACGTCCGCTACCGTCGCGAGGACGGTTCGACCGCGCTGGTGCACACGGTGAACGGCTCGGCGCTCGCGTGGGCGAGGATCTGGGCCGCGCTCGTCGAGACCTATCGGCAGTCCGACGGCACGGTTGAACTGCCGTCGGTGCTCGCGCCCTATCTCGGGTCGACGACGATCAGCCCTCGTCGCGGCTGACCTCGAACCGATAGCCGACGCCGCGCACGGTGGTGATGTAGCGCGGCGCCTTGGGCTCGGTCTCGATCAGGCTCCGGAGCCGCTTGATGTGGACGTCGAGGGTCTTGGTGTCACCGACGTAGTCGTGACCCCACACCCGGTCGATGAGGACCTCGCGGGTCAGTACACGTCCCGGGTTCTCCATGAGCAGGCGCAGCAGCGCGAACTCCTTCTTGCGCAACTTGACCTCGTCGGTGCCGATGAAGCAGCGCCGGGCGTCAATGTCGAGTCGCACTGGCCCACGTTGGATCGAGGACTCCTCGCCGTCGAGGTCGACCGGGTGCTCGCGCCGGCGTAGGACCGCGCGCATCCGTGCGACGAGCTCTCGCAACCGGTACGGCTTGGTCACGTAGTCGTCGGCCCCGATCTCGAGGAGCAGGACCATGTCGACCTCCTCACCCTTCGCGCTGACGATGATGATCGGGACGTCACTGCTCGAGCGGATCTCGCGGCAGAGGTCGAGACCGCTCATCTTGGGCAACATGAGGTCCAAGAGCACGATGTCGAACTCGCCGGCGGCGAAACGCGCGGCGCCTTCGGCGCCGTCACGGGCGACCGTGACGGCGAACCCCTCGCGGGCGAGCCCGACGCTGAGCGCGTCGATGAAGGACTCCTCGTCCTCGACGAGGAGCACACGAACCGTGGGCTGATGTGACGCCGTCACTGGTTCACCGGGAGCTCAAGCGTGAACGTCGACCCCTCCCCCTCACGCGACTCCACAACGACGGTCCCACCGTGGTTTTGCGCGACGTGGCGCACAATACTCAGTCCGAGCCCGGTGCCGCCGGTCTCGCGCGCTCGACCAGGGTCGACGCGGTAGAACCGTTCGAAGATCCGTTCGAGGTCCTTCGCGGGGATGCCGACGCCCTGGTCGGTGATGGCGATGCGTACCACGCGGGCTTCGACGGCACCCTCGTCGCTCTGGCGTTCCTCGTGGCGTTCCACGGTGATCGTGACGCGCCCGCCACCCGGCGAGTAGACGACCGCGTTCTCGAGCAGTGCGTGCACCGCCGAGACCAGTTGGCGCCGGTCCCCGACGATGACGATCGAGGTGGCGGGCTCGACGAAGTCGATGGTGATCCCGTGCTGCTCGGCCGATGTGCGGATCCGCTCCATGGCCTCGGAGACGAACAACGCGACGGGTACCGGTTCGCGTACCGGCGAGCCCTCGCCCTCGATCCGCGAGAGGTCGAGCAGGTCCTCGATGATCCGGTTGACGCGGAAGGCCTCGGTGTTGATGCGTTCGGCGAGTCGCCGGGCGATCGACGCGTCGGGCTCGAACTGCAATGTCTCGGCGAGGAGTCCGAGCGCCCCCATCGGCGTCTTCAACTCGTGGCTCACGTTGGCGATGAAGTCCCGCCGCACGTCCTCGAGCCGCCGACGCTCGCTGGTGTCCTCGATGACGGCGAGCACGCCCAGCGGCCGTCGGCCGTCGTCGATGACCGACGCCCGCACGCTGAGCGTGCGCCGGGGCGGTCCGTAGATCTCGATTGTCCGGTCGGCCACGCCGCTCGACCAGCCCTCGGCCAGGCACTCGGTGACCGCCTGGGCGGCGATCGCCTCGCCGTAGCGGCTGGTCATGAGCGACTCGGCCAAGCTGTTGCGGTAGACGACCGCGCCACCCTCGTCGCAGAGCACGAGTCCGAGGGGTAGCGAGTCGAGGGATCGTCGAAGACGCGTGGACTCGGCACTGGACTCACTCACGGCGGTGGTGGCGGTCCCGGTGACCTCTTCGAGGTAGGCGAGCGCCGCCTCGACCCGACCGGTGTCGCCGTGGGGTTCTACACCGAGGCGAGCCCCCAAGGCGTTGAGTCGTTGGGCGAGTGACCGGTGGTCGCGGTACCGATTGATCAGGTAGCCGAGCAGCGCGCCGACGACGAGCACCCCGACACCGATGGCGTATACGGCGGCGGGCGCCCAGTGGGCGACGGGATTGACAACGGCGGGAGCGATCACGGATTCATTCTCGCAGACCTCGCCGTAGGGGCGGGGACAGCGACCGTTGGGAAGTCCCCGGGAGAAAGGTCCTCGATGCTCATCCTCGCTGTTTCACTCAGTCCGTCACTCACGGCGCTGCCCGGCAGCGCTGTGCTCATGCAGATCGCGAACGGCCTCGCGGCGTGGAGTCTCATCGGCGCACTCGTCGCGCTGCTGCTCGGTGCCGCTTTGTGGGCGATCGGAAGCCACACCCAGAACATGCACCAGTCGATGACCGGTCGGCGCGCGGTGATGACGTCACTCGTCGCGGCTCTGTTGATCGGAGCGGCGCCGCACCTGGTGGACTTCTTCTTCAAGGCCGGACAGTCGGTGCACTGATGGGCATCGGCTGTCTCCTCTCATCACTGGGCTGTTCGACGACCGCGGTCGCCAAGGCCACGCTCGGCGACATCTTCAACGCGATGACGTCCTGGGTGCTCGCGAGTGTGTCGTGGGTGCTCAGTACCACGGGACACGTTCTGACCTCGACGGGGGATCCGACGAGCGTGGTGCACGCGGCGTCGAGCGAGTACGCGTCGCTGTTGACCCTGGCGCCCGTGCTCTTGCTCATCGGGCTGGTCGTGGCCACGGTCCACGGGGTCGTGCGCAACGACCCTGGCTCGCTGTGGCGTGTCTATCTCGGCGTCGCGCCGGCCGCGGTCCTCGCGGTCGCGAGCGCTCGGCCCATCGCGAGGATGATCCTCGTGGCGACCGATGAGCTGACGACGGGTGCGTCGACCTCGGTCGCGCGACACGTACCGGTGCTCGGCGCCCAGGTGGCGGTCCTCGCCGGGACCACGCCGGGGTTCGGCCTGCTGTTGGTGGCCCTCGCCGTCGCGATCGGTGGGTGGCTCCTCTGGTGCGAACTCGTGGTCCGCGCGGTCGTGTTGACGTTGCTCATCGTCCTCGTGCCCGTGATGGTCCCCCTCGTGACCATCCCCGCGCTGCGACGTATCGGGTGGCGCCTATTCGAAACCTTCGTCGTCGTTGCGCTGAGCAAGGTCCTGATCGTGATCGCGCTCAGCGTGGGCTTCAGCGAGCTACGCGGCGGTTCGGTGACGGCGGTCGTCACCGGGGCTGTCACGATCGTGCTGGCGACGTTCAGCCCGTTCGTGCTCTTGCGTCTGGTGCCGCTCGTCGAGCAGTCCGCCATGCAGCACGTCGCGGGGCTGCGACAGCGCCTCACCCAGTCGGTCCAGGCTCTGCCGTCGTCGCCGCTCGCCGCGGCGGCGCGAGCGATCGGCCCTGAGCCACCCCTGCCGCCGGCACCGGAGCGACCCGAGGACCTCGGGTTCGACCTCTGGGAGGGCGACGGCGAGATCCCGATGCCCCCCCAGGGTGGCGAGCCGCCCAAGGCCCCCGTCGGCCAGGCTCGGCGCCGCGGCGGCCACGTCGCGTACTACAGCGACGGCCGAGGACCGGTGGTGGGCTGGCACTTCGATGAGTGAGCCGCTCGGTCCGGGGCCCGCGGACGTCGCCGCTCGCTGGATCGGGGTGCGCCGCCATCAGGTGGTGCTCGTCGTGCTCGGCGTCGTCGGGGCGGGTGATGGCCTGTTGCGCTCGCGCTCGGTGATCGAAGTGGCGATCGCGGTACTGCTCGGTGCGGGCGCACTACCCCTCGGTGCCGAGACGCTCGGGGGTGGCGTCGCGACGGCGATCACCTTCTCGCTGCGTCGCCGGTTCTCCCGGCTCACGGTCGCGCGCGTCGGGGACCGGGTCGTCGT
>JAKBGV010000090.1 GCA_021837305.1 Actinomycetes bacterium | reverse complement strand
GCGTAGAGCGAGTCGCCAGGCGTGAAGCCCGAGCCCGTGATGGTGACGGTGTCCCCGTTCTTCAACCCGGTCGAGGGTGACACCGTGATCGACGGACCGGCGGGGGTACTCGATGGGACCGCGAAGGTGATCGGACCGGACGCGACCAAGGTACCGGCCAAGGTCCCGACGGCGATCAGGCAGTGCGTGTCGGTGGCCGAGGTCCCGCAGGTCCCACTACCGATTGGGCCGGTCTGGACGTAGAAACTCATCGAGAATGTGCCAGAGGAACTGACGCCAATCGGTGCGATTGCGTTCAGGTTGCACCCAGTGGTCGTCGTCGCCGTGCCGATGCACTCGACGGCGGCCAACGACGCGCCGGGGGCGAAGCCCGAACCCGCGATTGTGACGGCTTCGTTGGACGTCAGCCCCGTGTTTGGGGTGATGGTCAACGTGGGTGTGCTCGACGCGCTGGCGGTCGGCGCGCCCAGTAAACCCAGGCTCCCCGCGGCTAAAGCCAGACCCATGACACTTGCGAACAATCGTTTCATAGTGGAATCCTCCCTCATCGGGAGTGTAACCCTCACCGGGCGTCGTGGCACCTCGCCCCGGCGCTGCGCACGGTATCGAGCCCGCGCCGGTTAGGCCTCCGCGGTCGGCAGGCTGACCGAGCCGTCCGTTGATTCGGTCGCGGGTTCTGCCTCCTCAGCCTCCTCGAGCGGGTGTTTGTGGAAGTAGAGGATCGCGCTGAGCGAGAGTATGGCGAAGACTGCGAAGGCCACGAGGATCGGCACGAGACCGATGTGGTGCTGCTCGCCGCTGCTCCCGCTACCCGGGGTCAAGAGAACCGCGACGAAGCCGATCATTCCTACGCCGCTCAGCGCGAGCCATATCGTCTGGTTCCATTTGGCCACGTGCCGTCCGGGCAGGAACGGCAGGGGGAACATCCCGAAGGCGAGGCTCGCGAAGCCCGCGAGGAAGGTCACATTGAGTGCCGGGTCGGCGATGAGGAGCCAGGGCGACGGTGAGGCGCTCGTCGCCGCGCGGAAGACGACGGTCGTCAACAGGAACGCCGCCGTACTCACTGCGAGGACACACACCGACCCGAGTGCGTGTAGGCGGCCCCGGTCCTTATCATCGAGTTCGGGTATCACGAGGAACGTGGCGATGAGGCCGTAGCAGTAGCCCGGCGACAGTCCGATGGCACGAGAGGCGCCGACGCAGACGACGGCGATCGCGAGCCCACCGAGCAGGACCTGGAGGCGGATCCGCTTGTGCTGGCGCAGACCGGTGATCACCGTTGGGACCTGTCCGGTGACCGAGATGATGCCGATGCCGATGCACTGGCCGATGAAGAGCCACAACGTCGTCCGGTTCCAGCCGAATGACGGGTTGAGGACCGAGTTGACCAGGCCGCCGAACGCGGCGAAGGCGATGAAGATCGCGGAACCACCCACGATTCGACGGGCCATCGACTGCGCGGTCGACTGCGATCGATCACGCATGAGCCGTGGGAAACGGCGGCGCAGCGGTCGGCTGAAACGCTCGCGGTTCTCCTCGTACGTGCGGTCAATCCACTCGCTCGGGAATCCGGCGCCGATGATCCGGCTCAGCAGTACCAGCAGAATGCCGAGCGCTCCCGCACCGGGCAAGCTGTGACCCATCTGTCCGAGTGAGGGCATCGCCACGCTGAACTCGGAGAGGTGGTTCAAGGTTGCCACGACGGTGAGCTGGACGCTCACCAGCGCGGGTCCGGCGGCGGTGCACGCCAGTGAGATCCGATGACCGCCAGCGGTCGCGTCGCCCGGTATCACCAAGTGCGGTACGTCGAGGAGTTGGCCGACTGGCGACGTCTGGGCGATCAGGTGGTCACCGAAGCGGATGTACACGGGTCGGCACGAGCCGAGGAAGTTGGTGTCCCGTAGGGCGATTGCCGCACCCGGCGATCCCCTCGACGGTCGTACTTGTAGCAGCGCGGCGACGTAGAAGGACTTCACGGCACGTGCCCGACCGTTGCCGTTATTGCTGACGGTCTGTCCGGTGTAGGTGGTCGCGAGGGAGGTACCACCCGCGCTCGTCACGGTCACCGTCGCCTGATAGGAACCGGCGTGTCGGTAGACGTGGCTGATGATCGGTGCGCGGGTGACGGCCGAGGTACCGTCACCGAAGTTCCACGTGTAGCGACTGATCTTCCCGTCCGGTGACGTGGAGGCCGAGGCGTTAAAGACGGTCTTCGCACCCACCGGGGCCGGCGTGATCTGCAGGCGTGCGGTGGGCGCCTGATCGGACAGGATCGCGATTCCGAAGGACGCCGCACCGACGTCGATTGGTGCTTCGACGCGCACCGGCGAAGTCGTCAGGTCGACGGGCGTGACCGTGGTGCCGGTGTTCGCGGTGTAGGCCGTCGTGCCATCGGTATTGATGGCGATGCCGTCGGGTTGGCTGAGTGAACCCGTGGCCACGGTGCGCCCGAGGGTCGGTGGGTTCGTGCGTAGCACGATGGGCGTGATCGTGTTGTCGGCATTGGCGCTGTAGGCGGTCTTGCCGTTGGGAGTTACCGCGATGCCGAGTGGTTGGGTGCCCATCGCGATCGGTGTCTCGGCGGTGGCGGGGTGGGTTCGTAGGTTGATGGGGGTCACCTGGTTCCCGTTGGCTACGTACGCCGTAAATGAATCGGGACTGATCGCGATGGCCTGGGGGCGGCCGCCGACCGGGATGGTCGAGACGGTTCGTGTGGCGGTCGAGATCAGGCTTACCGTGCTCGCCTCAGAGTCAGAGACGCAGACGTAGTTACCGTCGGGGCTCACCGCGATGCTCCACGGCCCAGCGCCCACCGCAATGGGTCGCTCGACGGTCGCGGGCGACGTCGCAAGGTTGATGGGCGTGACGGTGTTCGAGTTGAAGTTGGTGACGTAGGCGATCCGGCCGTTCGGTGCGATGGCGATCGCGGCGGGGCCGTTGCCGACTCGGATGGGGGCGTCGACGGTCGCGGGTGACGTCGCGAGGTCGACCGGGCTCACCGTGTCCCCCAAGGAATTGGTGACGTAGGCGAAGGAACCGTTCGGGGTTATCGCGATGCCGAGTGGTCCGTTGAACGGGTGCGATGCGCTCTTGATCACACTCACCGCGTGGGTTGTGGGATTGATCGCACTGACCGTATTGGCGTTGAGGTTCGTGACGAGGATGGTCCCCGCGTTGAAGGGACTCGTCGATGCGGCTACCGACGACGTCCCGGCTAACGCAGCGAGCGCCGGCGCGAGCGCGAGCGACACCAGCCAGCGTGCTCGGCGCCGCGAGCGCGCGGCGCGCGCCATGTCGATTCCTGGCCGCACGAACGAATCTCCTACGCAGACAGGGTCGCCACCACGCGCCGGTTGAGCGCGCGGCTCGACGGGGTGGTGTTGAGGGTCACCAACTGAATAGTGAGTCCCGGTGCGATCGTCACGGTCACATGACGTACCCTCAGGCGTTCCAAGTCGATTTGGAGTTGCCGACTCACCGCGAGGGATCGTTCACGGATGACCAGTGCGTCCAGGGCTGGAGTGAAGACGTTGTCCGTGTAGCCGGTCAGGGTCACCGCGGTGTAGTGCTGTCGCTTGATTGAGAGCGCGAGACGCCACACCTGGGCGAGCAGCTGCTTGGTCAGCGTGTGCGAGGCTTCGGCGAACGGCTTGATTACCACGTTCTCCGGACGGGGGGCCCGAGGCTTGGGTTTGTGGACTGCCTTTGGGGGTGACACTCGAATGACGACCGGCGCGGGCGGTGTCACCACGGGCGTCACCACGGGTGTCACGACCGGTGTCACGACCGGTGTCACCACGGGTGTCACCACGGGTGTCACGACGGGCGGTGGCGGTGGCGGTGGTGGTGGTGGTGGTGGTGACTGGACACTAAGCGTGAACGTGACCGGTACGGCGGCGCTCACGCTCGACGTACCGGGTGCGCTCAGGGTCACGACGCAGTTGCCGACGCCGAGTCCACTGATCAGCCCCGTCGCGTCCACGGCGCATGTCGAGCTCGACGTCGCGTAGTCGATCGTGACGCCGCTCGAATCGGTCGCTTGGATTTGATAGGTGGACGATGCGCCGTACTGAACACTCACCCAGTTAGGACCTATCAACGTGATCGTCTGAGCGGCGAGTGCGTCGGTGACGACTTGCTGCACCTGTGGTGCCGGCGCGTAGTTCTGGTCCCCGAGTTGATTGGCGTCGATCACGCAGGTGCCGACGGGAGCGGTCAGGGTCACGGTGCCAGTCAGAGCGTCCAGTGTGCAGCCCGAGGTCGATGACCCGTCGCGAGTCAGTTGCACCGGCAGCCC
>JAKBGV010000021.1 GCA_021837305.1 Actinomycetes bacterium | reverse complement strand
CGCGACACTGGTGAGGACCCCGGTTCGGGGCGGATGAGGAGCGACCGTGATCGACGTACGTGGCGTAACCAAGCGCTTCAAGGACACCCTGGCCGTGGACAGTCTGAGCTTCGAGGTGCCGACCGGTGTCGTCACGGGGTTCCTCGGCCCGAACGGGTCGGGCAAGTCGACGACCATGCGCCTCATCATGGGTCTGGACCACGCCGACGTCGGCGAGGCGGTGATCAACGGCGTCCCCTACCACCGGCTCGCCCAACCCCTGCGTGAGGTCGGCGCGCTGCTCGAGGCCAAGGCGATTCACCCGGGCCGCACGGCTTTCAACCATCTCTGGTACCTCGCCCAGACCAACGACATCGCCCGTCGACGCGTGAGCGAGGTGCTCGAACTCGTCGGGCTCACCCAGGTGGCCCATAAGCGCGTGGGCAAGTTCTCCCTCGGCATGGGTCAACGACTGGGCATCGCCGCGGCGCTGCTCGGCGATCCGGGGACGTTGCTCTTCGACGAGCCGATCAACGGGCTCGACCCCGAGGGCATCCTGTGGGTGCGCAATCTCCTGAAGGGGTTGGCCGCCGAGGGACGCACGGTCTTCGTCTCGAGCCACCTGATGAGTGAGATGGCCCTCACCGCTGACCACCTTGTCGTAATCGGCCGGGGGCGTCTCATCTCGACCGGTTCGGTGAGCGACTTCATCACCACCAACGCGAGCCAGTTTGTGCGGGTGCGCACTCCGCGTGCCGACGAGCTCGAACGCTTGCTCGTCACCCAGGGCGCGCGCGTGCAGCGAGAGGACGACGCGTCACTCACCGTGAGCAACCTCTCGGCGGAGCAGATCGGGGAGACCTGTGGCAACGCCGGAATCGTTTTGTACGAGCTCTCGCCCCAGTCGGCCTCACTCGAAGAGGCCTTCATGGAGATGACCCGCGAGAGCGTCGACTATCACGGACACCGAGTCGACGACGATGTCGCGGCGTCCACGAGCGGAAAGTAGCCAGCCATGACTTCCACCACCCCCACCGACTGGTCACCAGCGCCGTCGGCGCATCCTCGCCAGCGCATGGTCAGTCTCTTGCGAGCCGAGTGGACCAAGATGCGTACTGTCCGCTCGACGATGTGGACGCTCGTCGCGATGACCATCATCACCGTCGGTATCTCCATGATCGCGGGTTCGACCATCGCGAGTCGATGGAACACCTTCTCGGTGATCCATCGACTCACCTTTGATCCCACGAGGATCTCGCTGCGTGGCCTGCTGTTCAGCCAGCTGATTATCGGTGTACTCGGCGTGCTGGTGATGAGCGCCGAGTACGGCACGGGGACGATTCGCGCGACGCTCGCGGCCGTGCCTCGCCGACCTCGAGTCCTCGCGGCCAAGGCCGCCGTCTTCTTCGTGGTGGCGGTGGTGGCCGGCGAGGTGCTCGCCTTCAGCGGGTTCCTAGTCGGCCAGGCGCTGCTCGTGAGCCCGGCGCCTCACGCCGTGCTCTCCCAGCCCGGCGTCCTTCGCGCCGTCGCCGGTGGCGGGCTCGTCGTCGCCGTTCTCGGGCTCTTCGCCCTCGGACTCGCGACGATCATCCGGCACTCCGCCGGGGCGATCACCGCGTACGTGGGCATCCTGTTGGTCGCTCCGATCATCCTGCAATCGCTGCCGTCGTCGATCGGTCAGCCGATCCTCAAGTTCATGCCCTTCACGATTAGTGACACGATGACCTCGGTGGTCCCGAACGGGAACGGCGCGTTCAGTCCGTGGGTGGGTCTCCTGGTTCTCGTCGGCTACGCCATTGCCGCACTCGTGATTGGCGGGTGGCTGCTCAATCGACGCGACGCGTAGCGCCTCGAAGTAGCCGCGTCGACAGACCCGGCGTCGCCCCCGAGCGTGGACGATGAGTAGGCTGCCTCGTCGAAGAGGAGCAACGTGTCGATTCCCCAGCTATTTGACCTATCGGGCCGCACCGCGATCGTCACCGGCGCGGGCAGTGAGAGCGGAATCGGTTTCGCAACCGCCCGCCTGCTCGTGGACCTCGGTGCCACGGTCGTGGTGACCTCAACGAGTTCACGGATCAACGAGCGCGTCGAGGAACTGGGTCCAGAGCGCGCGGTCGGTATCGTCGGTGACCTCACCGAGGTCGACGCGGCCCCGCGACTGGTCCGAGCCGCCCTCGAACGGTTCGGGGCGCTTCACATTGTCGTGCACAACGCGGGCATGACGTCGGTGAGCGATCCGGTCCAGGTGAACGGGGCCATCGAGACCATCGACTACGACGGGTGGCGCCGTGGAATCGCGCGCAATCTCGATACCGCCTACCTGGTCGCCCACGAGGCGATGCCCGTGCTCACGGGGGCGGGGTGGGGGCGCTTCATCCTGGTGGCGAGCGTGTCGGGACCGGTCATGGCGATGCGACACGAGCCCGCCTACGCGACGGCCAAGGCCGGCATGGTGGGCCTCGCGCGCGCCCTCGCCGTGGACGTGGCGCGTCACGGCGTGACGGTGAACGCCGTGGCGCCGGGGTGGATCGCGACGGGCTCACAGACTCCCTTCGAGGCCACCCAGGGCGAGGCGACGCCGCTCGGGCGCAGCGCGCGACCCGACGAGGTCGCGGCCGCCATCGGGTGGCTCGCCACGCCCGGCGCCTCCTACGTCACGGGGCAGTGTCTCGTGGTGGACGGGGGCAACGCTGTCGCCGAGGAGCGCTCCTAGATCAGTCAGGATTCGGCGTTTGGAGGAGATTGTGGTTGATACTCGTTCAGGAGTGCCCAAATGGATCGAATCAGTTCAGAAACTCTGCGCGGCGGGACAACCTCACCAGAAACGGTCTTGGCGCCGTTACTTCGCAAGAACGACACCGTGACGATCGCACAGCCGAGATCCTCGCCTCCGGCGCCGCCCGCCACCGAGGAGGCGTGACCGAACACCTTGTCAATCCGCGCGCCTGTGCTCAATCACACCGGTGCACTGGGAACCATTGAGCAATCGGCATCCGCCATTCGATCTCGCCGACTGTGAGGATTTAACCGTGCGACCTGTGAACCTCGCCATCGCCAACGCTGGCGGGACGCTCGATGTCCTTGTCGACGCCATAAACGAGGCGTTCCAGGCGGCGCTCGCGCCCGCGAAAGAGTTGCTCGGCGTAGAAGGCGTAGATGTTCTCGTGATTGACGCTCCCGACGATGTCATCCCCGAGTGGGGCGTTGGTGGGTACACCTATGGACCGCACGCCATCCTCGTAGCCCTAGACCCTTCGGCGACGGTAGATCGCCACCACATTGAGAGAACACTCGTTCACGAGTTCCACCACACGATGCGTTGGCGTGGGCAAGGCTGTGGGGGGAGTCTCGGACAGATGTTGGTCAGTGAAGGAATGGCCGAACTCTTCGAGGAACAGGTGCTTGGCGAAGCCCCGTTCTTCAGTCGTGTCAGCATCACCGACGACGAGGTTGGCGCAGCTCGCGCAGTCTTGTACGAACCCGAGTTCAACCAGAAGAAGTGGTTCTTTGGAGCCGACGGCATCACCTTTTCCTTTGGTTACACCTATGGGTACCAAGTGTGTAGGGCCTACGCCGATGCGACTGGCAAGTCTGCGGCGGAACTCATCGGAGTGTCTTCACGACAAGTACTCGAGCTCGGTATCCAGTAATAACGACGCTGCTGCTGGTAGCGGTTCCGTAGCGGAAAATTCCCGAGTTGCCTTTCTGGTGTGAACTAAATCCACCGCTTTGGGCCAATTGCGCCTCGCACCAACCAGAAACTCCCTCAAACGCCGAATGCTGCTCAGTCGACCTCGTCGGCGAGCGCGGCGAGTGACTCGACGCCCGCGGTGCCGCGACGCAGTCGGCGGCGAAGCCCAAGCGTGTACCAGGCGATGGCGAGCACCGCGGCGAGCGCGAGGAACTGGTCCGCGCCGTTAAAGACCGATGAGAGCGTCAAGACCGCTAGCACCGCCACGGTCCAGACGAGGACGACGCCGATGACCACATTGGCGAATCGACCCAGGGAGAAGGCGCCGGGGAACGCGTCGATTGCCCGGCGCTTGACGGCGTAGGCGACGGTGATCGCGAAGTAGATCAGGTACGGGATGATCGCCGTGGCGCCTACGAGAGTGCCAAAGGAGTTCGGCTGGGTGTAGCCGTAGACGAGAATGGCGGTGTCGATTAGTCCGAGGACCACTAGGGCGAAAATCGGCGTCTGGGTGTGTCGATCGACGCGGCGCAAGTGCCTCGACGCGGGGAGCATGTTGTCTCGGGCCATGGAGAAGGCGAGCCTCGACTGGGCCCCGGCGCCGACCACCGCGATGGCGAACATGGAGAAGACCACGAAGGCGATGAAGACCTTCACGAGCCACGGCGGCAACCAGAACTCGGCGATCGTGAGCAGCGGCAGCGGTGCGTGCTCCACGGTGTGCAGGTTGGGGATCGCGAGCGTGAAGCCGACGAGTGTGATCATGCCGAGCACCGCGGAGATCACCAGCGCCGCGATGATCGCACGTGGCACCGAGTGCCTGGGGTTCACCGCATCCTCGCTCATGTCTGCGGCGAGTTCGAAGCCGATGAGCGTGAAGGCGCCGAGCATCCCCGCCAGGGCGAACGAGTAGGGCGCCGCGCTCGAGGAGAGGCGCGTCGTGCTCGTCAACAGCGAGAAGCCGTAGGGCGTGTGCTTCGCGTTGAGTCCCCACAGGACGATCAGGAGCACACTGAAGACCAACGTGCCGAGGATCTCGGTGAAGACCGCCACGTTGTTCACGCGCGCGGAGAACTGGACGCTGATGACGTTGGCGACCGTCGCGAAAACCATGAAGACGATCGACACCGCCAGATTGAGGTGGGGGTGGGTCGCCGCGTTCACGCCGAACTCGCTCAAGAGCAGGGGGCTGGCCGCCACGAGCAAGATGGCACCACCACCGACCGCCATGTAGAGCAGTCCCGCGAAGCCGACGAACCAGCCGTAGGTGGAGTTCACGAGTCGGCTGCTCCACTGGTAGGCGTAGCCCGCGAGGGGGATGCGGGTGCCGAGCTCGGCGACGATCAAGGCGATCAACGCGTTGCCCACGGCGACCAACGGCCATGTCCAGATCGATGCCGGGCCGAACCACTTGAGCGCGAATCCGAAATTGAGGAAGATCCCCGTGGTGATCGAGATGATCGAGAAGGCGATGGCGAACATGGAGAAGGTCCGTAGTGTGCGACGCAACTCGGGTCGGTAACCGGCCTGGGTGACGAGGTCGCGGCCGGTGTCGCGGTTCTCATCTCCTGACGATTGGGACGAAACCATCAAATCCCCCGGTGCGGTCTCTGAGCGAGGTTACCGCCGTACCTTGGCCCCGTGGTCGATGGGATGGCCCAACCCGACGTCGTTCACGCACATCGCCGTCGATTATCGTGACCGACATGACGCGAGGGTCACAGGCAGCGGCGAGAATGGTGTCGTGGCCCACCCGATAAAGCGTGCCCCAGAGCTGCTCGTCGGCTTCGACACCGAGACGACCGGTCTCGACGTGCGCAGCGAACGGGCCATCTCCTACGGCTTCTGCGTCTACCGATACGGCCAACCCATCGAGACCGAGGAGTTCTTCGTGATCCCGGACCGGCCGATCAGCGACGGTGCGCGTCGCGTTCACGGACTGGACGTCGAGCGCTTGAACATGATGCGTTCCACGCACGTTGTCTTGGACGTCGCGGCGGGCGCGCGCCGCGCCATCGAGGTCCTGACTCGCTACCACGAAGCGGGTGCCTACGTTGTGGGCGCGAACGTGGTGCGCTTCGACTTGGCGATGCTGCGCCACACCGCAAATGACATTCTCGACGGTGACGACGCCGCGTCGTCCTTTGAACGGACGAACCTTCGAATCATCGACGTCATCGAGCACGACCTCGCCATCGACCCGAGCCGAGTGTTTCGGCCGCGCCGGTCGCTGAGCCATCTCTGCAGTCACTACAAGGTGAAACCGGGCGGCCACGACGCCATCGGCGACGCCCGGGCGGCGGTCGAGGTGCTGTTGGAGCAGATTGTCCATAACAACGCCGGACAACGGGAACTCATGATCCTTCCGCCTAGTCGTCCCGTCCGGGGTGCCTGAATCAGGTCGCCGAGGTGATAGGGTTGCACGCCTAGGGCCGTTGGCGCAGTCTGGTAGCGCACTTGCATGACACGCAAGGGGTCACAGGTTCAAGTCCTGTACGGCCCACCGCTTGTACGCTTACGAATGAAATCTGTCACGTCACCGAGAACAGTTGAACCTGTGTAGGCACTCGGGCTGACGGCGGTGTTAAGACTGCTGAGTTCACTCCTTCACACGCGACTTTCACGATTTGAAATAGGGAGTAAGTCGTCTCGATCTCCGCGCGCCGAGGTCATTGGCTGGATCATGGAGGAAATCGTGATGAGGGCGTAGGGCGGCTACGTTGTGGGCAAGTGCGGGTCATGCACGACGGCGCCGCCTTCGATGGTTCGAAAGGCTTCACGGATGGGAAACCTGCGTCGCTCGCGGCTTGTCGTTGTCTTCGGCATCGCAGTATTTGCCGTCGTTGGTGGTATTTCGATTGCGCGCCTTATGGGATCGAACCAAACCAACGTGAAGTGGGGTAGGGCCGCCCAACTACGAGGTGCGACGAGGATAGAGCTGGGTAGGGACGCCAACCTGTACGCACTCTCGTGCTCCGCACCCGGTACGTGCAGCGCAGTGGGGAGCTATGCGGTCAGGCCAAACCACAATCGAGCCATCGTCGTTAATGAGCTCGATGGCCGATGGGGAAAGGTCGAGGCGTTACCCGGGTTGCGTGCGGTTGACGACGGCCTCAACACCGGCGCGTACGTCGTGTCATGCGTGGCACGGGGGAACTGTGGAGCAGGTGGCACATATTCGGTCAGTCCCAACGAGCTGCTGGTCTTCGTCGTCGAAGAGCACGATGGCGTCTGGGGCCGTGCGGTCACTGTTCCGGGTGTACGCGTCGACGAAACCGGTGGTTTCGCCGATCTCGCGACGATGTCGTGCGCCTCAGTTGGCACTTGTAGCGCGGGCGGCGAGGTCGCCGGCTCGAACGGTGCACGAGCGTTCATCGTGAATGAGGTGCGGGGCACCTGGGGAGCGATCCATCCCATTGCCAGTACGCCGTCGTACAGCATGAGGGGTTCCACGATCACGTCGATCTCGTGCCCGTCGATTGGTGACTGCAGCGCCGTTGGCACTGGTCAGAAGCAACCGTATGACACACCGCCCTTCTCGGTGAGCGAGTCGCACGGGGTGTGGGGAAGGCCCGAGGAGGTCCCGGGACTCGCCGCCTTGAGCCCAGGCGGTTCGGACTATGAGATCTCGCTCTCGTGCGCCTCCGTAGGCAGTTGCAGTGCGAGGGGCACCTATCGCGCGCGTACCGGAGTCACCCAATCATTCCTCGTCGGCGAAACCCGCGGCGTGTGGGGCAGGGCATTCGACGTTCCAGGAATCGTGGCGCTCGACGGGAGGCACCTCGAGCAGTTGAACGCCATCTCGTGCGGGTCGCCCGGCAACTGTAGTGCGGGCGGTGCCTACGGCACTGGTAGCCACGAGCAGGCGTTCCTCGTCAATGAAGCGAACGGTCGATGGGGTGACCCGATGTCGATCCCCGGATTGGCGACGCTCAATCAGGGGCCGTTCACTTCAATCACCGATGTCTCGTGCAGCGCCGCGGGCACCTGTGGGGCGATTGGGACCTACGGCGGCCCGCACGGCTACGTCCAGGCGTTCGCGCTGAACGAATCCCGCGGTACCTGGGGCGACGCGGTCAGGATCGGCACCTCAGCGAGCCCTCACTCGGTTGGCGCGAGCGGCAATGGGCTCCTCCTGTGTCGCCGCAGCAAGTTGCACCGTCGTCGGCGTTGACCGCACCTCGATGTTTCGTGGCGAGCCCTTCGTACAGTCGACGTCGCCCTCGAGGTAAACATCGGTGGACGGCGAAAACTGGACGATTTCGACGGTGAAACGTGAACACCGCACCCGGGTGACCCTCACTGTGTAGGTCGAGGTACTGGCCGGCCTGTGTGACGCGTCAGGGCCACCGTCTGCGTCATCGGTCGCTTCTTGGCGGTCTGCGAAAAGGTGTCGGGTGATCCGGTGGCGCTCTCGACGTTCGTGAGACGGCGTGCTAGAACATCGATGACTTCGTCCGACAGGGAAGTTTCGGGTCGACGTGCGGTGTATTGCTCATTCGAAGGGGGTGGGTTATGCGCAAGGCTGGCGCAGTACTGCATCGGCGGTCAGTCGGCGCCACCCTGTCGGTGCTCCTCGCATTCACGCTGACGCCAACGCTCACGGCATCGGCGCAGGGTCGCTCTGCGCATCAGACTGGCTCGGCGCCGAGCGTGAATAACATCCAGGTCGACGTGTCCTCCTCGACGTCAGTCATCGTGGTAGCCGCCGTCGATCCCAACGGCTTAGCGACGACCTATGACGTGAAATACGGGGCGAACGGCTCGTTCGGCGAGAGCACACCCGAACTCGCGGCCGGATCCGGCACGACCGTGGAATCAGTCAGCGTACCCCTGGGGGGCTTGAGCCCGGGTGTGACCTACGAGGCGCAACTAGAGGCAACCAACGCGGCCGGGTCGACGCTGAGCGCCGTCGTCCCCTTTTCGACGACTTCGTCTGGTGCGGGTCCCACTGGTCCGGGGCCTTCTGGACCGGGAGGCAACACAGTGAGCCCACTGGCCTCACCACTTACTGTTCTTGGAACCGCGGGATCGCCTGATGCACTGATCGGTGTGTCGTGCTGGTCCAGTGGGTGTTGGGCGGTAGGGGCGCGGGGTGCATCCTTGTCGAGTGATCGCCCCCTGGTGGAACGGTGGACGGGACGAGGTTTTGCGCCGGCCGCGCCGCCGTCGGGTGCGGGTGCTGCGCTGTACTCGGTTTCGTGTCCGAGCGCAGTGGGTTGCGTGGCGGTCGGTCGACAAGCGCCGAACGTCTACGCCGCTGAGTGGGTAGAGGGTCGATGGCGCCAACTCGCGGTACCCAGCCCGCGGACCCCCAATGGCGACATCTTGACCTCCGTGAGCTGTGTCAGTGTGCGCTACTGCTGGGCGGTGGGTTACACCGATGGCTCCAGCACCGGGATGGCGGCACTCTTCGAATTCTGGAATGGTCGAACGTGGCACGTCGCCGGGGCACCGCACCCGCCAACGTCGATGTTGAACGCGGTGAGCTGCATCTCCCAATCCGACTGTTGGGCTGGCGGCGCATCCGACGCCTTCCCCCAGGCTGGGTCGCCGCTTCTTGAACATTGGAACGGACGTGTGTGGACGCTGGCGAGTCTGGCGATGCCGTCGTTGAAGATGGAGGGGATCGCCACGGTGGGTTGCACTGCGGCATCGTCTTGCTGGGCGGTGGTGGGAGCGACCAGGTCGAATCGCGTCGTCCACGAGGTGAACGGGCGTTGGGTACTGGTGAGCAATGACGCGGTGATTGACGAGTCCGGAGGCAACGCCGTGGCGTGTGCGTCAGCGTCGACCTGTTGGTTTGTGGGCTACGGCATGTCCGTGGTGCGCTGGGGTTCGATGGGGTGGACGACGGGCCAGCAGCTCTTCAACGTTGGTGGTGGGCTGCGGGGCGTTAGCTGCCTCGCCACTGGCGAGTGCGTCGCGGTGGGCGTGGCGATGAACTTCCACACCGATGCTCCGAGCAGCATGCGCGCGTCAGCGTATCTGCTGCGAAGCACGTAAGGTCCGCTTGAGACATGGTGTGGCCGTCGGCACCGAAACAAGGGGAGGTCTGACGTGATCTACGTGTGGATGCTGGTTGCGTTCTTGATCGTCACGTTCGTGGGCTGGGTGTCGAGCAAGGGCCGGTACGGCGACAAGGCGCCTCGCGAGGCGAGACGAATCACGTCGCTCGGGCGACGCACGTCGGTCCTTGACGATGACGAGGACGGCTACATCCGCGATAAGTAGCGACCCTGCGGTGTGGGTGGCGTGAAAGATTGACGGACAAGTCCCGCCAGTGACCTTGCGAGCAACTCGTAGCGCGGGTCACGTCACGTCGCTGGGGTCGGTTCGAGGTAAATGGTATTCGCTCGCCTCGAGTCGGCGATCCCCCTACCGATGCGCGAGCGCGTCGGCCACGTCGGACGGCGGGATCATGACCACGGCCATCCCGAAGTACGGCGGGAGGACGCCTACGGCGGTGAACCTGGGGAGTAGTTGCGCCACGAGTCGCGGTCCATCCAAGAGGACGATGTTGTAGGCGAGCGGGCCGTAGACGTCAACGAGGTCGGTGATCGCGGTGTGAAGGGCTTCAGCGAAGCCCTTCGGATCCTGTGCGATGACTCGGACCTCGCCGGTGGTGGTGGGTGCCCACGCGACGTAGGTCACCGACCGAGATGAGTCGTTGAGAACGAGCCCGTGGTGATGCGCGAGCGCGACGTCCTCGTCGAGCGAGTTGGCGGTCATGGTCATCGCGACTGGGGCGGTGGCGTCGACGTTGGTGCTCACGATCTGGCCGTGCAGATGGGGCTGGGTCCCGTTCACCTCGAGGCCGACATTGACGAAGGCGAGGGTTCGTCGGAACGCGGGGCGGTGGCGCGCGCGCCCTTCGAGAAGGGCGGTCAGCACATCTTCGGACTCGTCGGGACTGAGAGTCTCAAAGTCGGTCACGTGGCGTCGGGCGATGACGAGGTCGGCGCCACCGGCTGGGCCGAACGGGCTCCATCGATTCGCGATGACGAAGGAGTGGGGACTGTCTCGTTGAAGGTGACTGACGTCGTCACCGTTTTGAATGTCGTTCGTGTCAGACACCGGAGCCGCGGCGAGGCCACAGAAGACGCAGTGTCCGCCGGGGTCGGGCAGGGTTCGGCGCACGACTGGGAAGGGCTTGTTGCGCTGGTCCGGGTGTATGGAGATGACACCCGTCAGCGGATCGCGGCGAATCTCTTCGCTGTTGTTGTCGATGACTCGAACCGTACTCGTGGCGACTCGTCGTTGCAATCTGGTCACGGGATGCCCAATCGGTGGCTCTTCTGAGGATTCGCACCGGCGTGCCCGCGAGTCGTCGCCGTCTGGTCATCGGTCCGTTCGTGCTCGGTCGGGGCCGCGACGGCCCCGTGGTTCGACCAGTACCGCCAGCGTCCAGTGACGACAGGGACAAACTCGCTCACAATCGTGGGTTTGCGATTGTCCCTGCTGTCACGGGACTCGCTGCGATGTGGTCGCTACGGCGTCAGAAGGTTGACCGAGGTTCCCCAGTTGATGAACAGGTCCCTCGTGCCACCACAGGTGAAGTCCTGGGCGAACGTCGTGTCGGTGCAGGATTGATTGATCATCTCAGAGGCGAAGACCACCCGGTTCCCGACCACCTGGGCCGCGGAGTAGTCGCCCCAACGAGGGTCATAGCTCGAAGTGCCAAGACCCTGGTACTCGGAGAACCCGTCCTGGGGACCTATACCGAGGGCCGCGACGTGGACCGTCGAGCCAACGGTATCGCTGGAACCGACCATGGAGTAGGCGGTGCTCGGGTAGTAGCCGGTCCCGGAGATGCCGTAGGTCATCACGCCTGCTCCCTTCGGCGTTACCGCGACTGCCGGGAAGAAGGCGTTGGCGCCACTGGGTGACAGGTAGCCCGTGGACACCGTGGAGGGCACGAGACCCGAGGAATCGAGTTTCGGGGTGACGGTGAAGTAGGCGATCCCTGAGTACAGCGTCTGGGACGTGCCCGATACCTGGAGTACGCCGGTATTGAGGGCGCCGACGAGCGCTCCGGTCGAGGGGTCGAACGCGGCGGTGGCCATCCGGTCGTCGTTGGTCTGGATGGGACCTTCCGGTGGGGCCTTCGCCTTGTTGATCCCGTTCAAGGTATTCCAGGCGTCGCCGAGCGGCGTTGGTCCTGCCTTCTGAGTGGCGAGTGGTGGCATCGCGTACTGGCCGGAACTCAGCGTGGCCTCGTAGATACCGATCGGCGCTGGGTTTGAGCTCGGGCTGTTCACCGCGGACGTATTCGTGAACGCCCACTCGGCGATCCGCTGATCGCCCGCGTTCGAGAAGTCGAGAGCGCTCAAGGCGTAACTTGTGCCGCCGTACGCACTCGTATAGGAACCGGCGGGGGACTGCGCGGGAACAAGTGAGTACCACGGACCCGCGCCCGGGGCTGACACGGTGTCGCCGATGGCGTTCCACCAAACCGGGACGCTGGCGGCGCCACTGTCAAGTGCTGCCTTGCTCAAGAAGTAGTAGTTGCACTGTCCCGCCGGTGCGCCACCGAAGATCGAGTATTCGTTCGTCGAGATCTGAACAGTGTTGTTTCCGACGCCGAGCAGGGGTTGATCACCGAAGCAAGGGTTCGCGCCGGAGTTACTGATTGGCAGATTGTTGCACGAGGCGGTTTCCGTCTGATTGGACAGGTCGGGGATGAAGTAGACGTTCCACGAGCCCGTCGGGTTGGGTGTCTTGCTTACCGCGAGCCATGTTCCAGCCCAGCCCTGAGGGGTGGCGTTGTTGAGGTCTAACCAGATCTGGCTCGCGTACCAGCGTCCCGTCGTGCTGTCGAAATAGCAGCGCGGGTCGCCCTGCACGGAGTAGCTCCCATCACCACCGGCGCCGAAGATCTCTGGCGTACCGAATAGTCGCTCGAGCGGAGCGATGGTGATCGGAGAGAGCTTCGATCCCGAGAATACCTCGACTACTTCGTTGTTGACTTCCATCGTGGTGGTGGTGCTGGCGCACAGTCCCTGGTCCGAGGGCTCGGCGTCGACGCCAGGTAGCCCACCGTTCTGCGGGTGGGTGATGCCCTGGAGATACCCGTTCAACCCCGAGGTCGAGGTGAGTCCACTCGTTGCGCCGGTAATGGGCGAACCCGTAACGGTCGGATATGGCGTACTGGAGGGTCGACCCTTGCCCTGGGAGTTCGAGATGGACGCCGGGACTTTGGCCCGAGAGGACGCGTTATCACCGGCGCTGAAGGTTCGTGGGCCAGCGCCGGGCGGAATCGATGACGGCAGCGCCTGGGCCCCACCGTAGGCGTAGGTTCCCGTGCCGAGCGAGGTCGTGCGCACCAGATTGGCCACGCCCGTTCGAGTCGCTTGGGCGACCAAGCCGACCGTACCGGGTGGAGAGTTTGGGGCGGTGGTACTGGCTGCACCCACGCTGGTCACATTCAACATGGCGAGCGCCACCGCCGCCGCCATCACGCTGCCGATTCGCGTTTTCATCGGACACCCCCACAATGTTGGTTGCGCTGACAATGTGCTGCGAAGTCGATGCTAGGAGTCCGCCTTCGTACCGCGACGCGGGGCGCTGCTTGCTTCGCAAGGAATTGGCATGAAAAAACGCGCTCGTGATCAGGTATCACAGACGGGTACGGTAACCGTTGACCCAATGTTGTTGCACTTGTGCGATGCGTGGTCCTTCACGTGCGACCTCGCGCTTGGCGCAATCCTGGCGCACGGCGTTGGCTTTGTCGTCGACTCGATATACGGTCTTGAGTGAGGTGCTGCCGGCGAGAGGAGCAACGATGGATGACGCGACCATTCTCGATCGAATTACGAAATTGAGCGACGAGGAGATGGAACTCGAGGAGCACCACGCGAGGGCCCAATTGACCGACGACCGTCTGGCCCGACTCAAGTCGATCGAGACCGAGCTTGACCAATGTTGGGACCTCTTGCGCCAACGTCGGGCACGTCGCACCGCGGGACTCGATCCCAACGAGGCCGCCGTGCGGTCCGAGGACGTGGTCGAGCGCTACCTCCAGTAGAGGTCTAGCCCTAACCGTGGGGACGAAGTGGCGACACGGCTAGGTTTTGCTGCTCAGGTCCGTTCGAGGGGTAACGGCGAGCGGGCGGTATCGATGCGGTGGGGCGTCGACGGTTTCGCTACGGGTAGCGCATCCCAACGCGTGCGGACGCGACCCGGTTCGCGTCGACGTCGAAGATCCTGGCGATGTCGACACCGCGAGTGTTGTCTCGGTGACGTGATTGGCAAACGGGCTGGAAGGATTGGGTATCGCAATGACAGGGAAGGCGTCGTTTGATTACTCGATACGACCGGCGGGGTGTTGCCTCGTGCGACGCCCACGCGTGGGGTGAGCGCGTGATTCACGCGGACCGGGGCTCGGCGACCCTCGAGTTGCTCGCTGAGTTTGGTACGGGCGGACCTCGCTCGACGCCGTGGCGGAGCCCCCGGAGTCAGCAAGCCGACGCTGTACCGGCGATGGTCGTCGAAGAAGGGCCTCGTCATCGCGGTGATCGAGCGATTCGGCCACGTTGCCTGAAGGCGGCGATTCGCGCGAGCGCGAGACGACGTTCATGGAGGAGTGAGGGAATCGAGCGGCGAGTCCGGAGTAGGCCATCGTGCCCAAGGTGTTCGACGAACTGCTCGGTGAGACGTAACGTCATCCTGAACTGAATCAGGCCGTGCATCGGATGTTCCTTTCGAGCCGCCGGGCCGAGATGCGACACCTCCTCAGCGACGCGGTGGCCGACGGGGAGCTACGGTCCGACTTCGACCTGGATGGCGCGATCGACGTGCTCTCGGCACCCTCTTGTTCCGTCGACTGATCTCGGATGGACCCGTGTCACCCGACGCCGCACGACGAATTGCGGACATCGTGTTCGATTGGGCGGGACCCGTGGCTGCGTCGTAGTCCCGGTCCTCGAGGTCCGGGTGACGGCTCGCCGCCGTCGGCCGGTTCGGATCGGTAGGGGAGCCTGGCCGTTCTCGCACCGAAGACCATCACATGACCGGGATTCGAAGCCCCGGTATCCTCGGGTTCGTGGCGCCAGTTCTCCAGATCGATGACCTCTGTCGCCGGTTCGGGGAACGTATCGCACTCGACCACCTCTCCTTTGAGGTTTCCGCCGGTCAAGTCGTCGGATTCCTCGGACCTAACGGTGCGGGAAAGACCACCACGATGCGGGCGATCTTCGACCTCACCGATCTGGACAGTGGGACGATCACGTGGAGTGGCACCGCCGTTGGTCAGGCGCAGCGACGTCGTTTCGGCTACATGCCCGAGGAGCGCGGACTCTATCCGAGCATGCTCGTAGGCGAGCAACTGCAGTATCTCGGCAAGTTGCACGGACTGAGTGCACGTGACGCCTCGAATGCGATGAACACGTGGCTCGAACGACTCGGACTCGCCGATCGCGTCAATTCAAAGGTGGAGTCACTCTCCCACGGGAACCAACAGCGAGTGCAACTCGCGGCCGCGTTGCTCCACGGTCCCGAACTGCTGATCTTGGACGAGCCCCTGGCGGGCCTCGACCCCGCGGGAATCGACGTCATCGGTGAGGTGCTCGCCGAACAGGCTCGCGCTGGGTGTTGCGTGCTCTTCTCCAGTCACCAGCTCGATCAGGTCGAAGACCTCTGTGAATCGGTCGTGATCATCGACCACGGGCATCTCGTCGTGGCGGGGAAGGTTGATGACTTGGCCACGAGTGGGCCGCGTCGTCTGGTCGTGCGAATCGAGGGCCAGCGTTCCGCCAGCTGGCTCGACGGGGTCGCGGGCGTCGAGATCTCCGAAGTGCGTGGGGGCGACGCCCGTCTCGTGTTGGACCCGACGGTCGATAGCAACGCCATCTTGGAACTCGCCCGAAGCACCGGTCGTGTGACCAAGTTCGTCTTTGAGCGTCGCCGGCTGTCCGAGCTGTTCCGAGAGGCGGTCGCGTGAAGTTCATCGTCCCCGCACTCGTGCTGATCGTGCTGGCGGCGCGTCTTTGGCGTCGTCACCGAGGCGCGGCGCGTACTCCCCGCGCGAAGTCCGATCGGCTACGCGGTGATGTCGCACTGGTCATGGCTCGAGAGGTCCGTGAGCGGTTTCGCGGACGAGTGTTCAAGGTCACGACGCTGTTCGTCTTGATTGTGGTCGCCGCCGCGATCATCATCCCCGTCCTGCGCGGTGGAAAGACGAAGGTCCAGACGATCGGCATCGTTGGCAGTTCAACGCCGTCCCTTCAGGCCACGGTCAGGAGCTCCGCGGCAACGGTCGGCCTTACCGTGCGCCTGGTGCCTGAGCCGAGCGTCAACGCGGCCAAGGTCGAACTGGGTTCAGGGCGAATCTACGCGGCGATCGTATATACCCGCGCCGTTCTTATGGAGTCCTCGTTGTCGCCGACCGATGTCTCCTCGAGCGCCCAGTTCGTGCGCTCGCTCGCCGAGAACCTCGGTATCGCGAAGGCGTTTCAAGCGGCCAAGCTCTCGACGGCCCAGTACGAGACGATCACGCACGCGAGGGCGTTGCCGATTACGAGCGTCGAGCCCGGTGCGGGTAAGTCTGGCGGACGAAGTCCCACCCAGGCCACCTCGGTGATCGGGACCGTGCTCATCTTCGTCATGCTCTCGCAGTACAACACCTGGATCCTCATGGGGGTCATGGAGGAGAAGTCCAGTCGGGTGATCGAGGTGCTGCTGTCCGCGGTTCGTCCGATCCAGCTGCTGACCGGCAAGGTCCTGGGTATCGGCGTCGTGGCGCTCGCCCAGGCGTCTCTCATTGTGGCCTTCGCCCTCGCCTTGTCAAAAGCCGTGGGTTCGAGTCTCCTGCACGGCTCTGCACCGCTCGTGGTCGTGAGCACGTTGGTCTGGCTTGTGCTCGGCTACGCGTTCTACTGCTGGGTCTACGCCGCCGCCGGGTCCATGATCGAGCGTCAAGACCAAGTGCAGAGCTTGGTGCTGCCTTTGAGCCTCCCGATGATCTTCGGGTACATCATGGCCCTCACGGGGGCGAGCTCGGGCAGTCCCAGCATGTTGCTGAAAGTGCTCGCGTTCCTGCCGCCGACGGCCCCGTTCACGATGCCCGTCCTCGTCGGCTTCGGCGTGGTGACGTGGTGGGCATTTCTCATTTCGGCTGCCATCAGCGTCTTGTGCACGGTTGGCGTCGCCCGACTGGCGGCGACCGTCTATCGGCGAGCAATTCTTCGAACCGGTTCGCGGGTTCGTCTGCGCGAGGTGTTCCACTGATCGAACGGTGATCGGCACTCGACCAGCCGGAGCTCTCACCGTAAGACGAGTGTGGTCGCCTCACGACAGGGGTTCGTCGCCCCATTTGTCCTCGGCTGACCGCGGCGAACGAAGGCGGAACCGCTGTTGGGCGATGGCGACGCCGAGGAGAATCAGGACGGCACCCACGGGCTCGTTCCAGCTGAGCGACTCGCCGAGGAACGCGATGCCCACTATGACGGCGAAGACCGGGGTCAGGTACGTGACGCTGCTCGCCACGGTCGCCGGCGCGTTTCGAACGACGTCGAAGTTGAGGACGTAGGCGAACCCGGTTCCGAGCACGCCAAGCGCCCCCAGGGCGAGCAACGACGAGAGGGGGTGGCCGGCCCGGAGGTGTCCGAAGGCGAAGCTGAACGGCACCATCTGGAGGGTCCCACAGAGGATCTGGCCCGTGGCCAGTGCGATGGGTTTATCGGGCAGACCCCCCAGGTGTCGACGGGCGTAGGTGAAGCCGAAGCCGTAACAGACGACGGCGCCCAGGCACGCGACGACGCCCAGACGCTGACCCGAGCCAAAGCCCTGCCACACGCCGATCACGACCAGTACCCCGACGAGTCCAACGACTAACCCACCGATGATGGTCGAGCGTACCGGCTCCTGTCGCAGGATGAAGAGCGCGACGATGAGAGTCGAGAGCGGCGTGCAGGCGTTGATGAGTCCTGCGAGCACGGCCGAGATATGGGTCTCACCGTAGGAGAACAGCGTGAACGGGACGCTGTTCAAGAGCGCGGCGAGCACGAACAAGTGCCCCCACGTCTTGATCGAACGCGCGAGGGGCGTGCGCGTCACCGCCGTCAACGCGAGGAGTGTGACCGCACCCGCGGCGAGCCGCGTCGTGGCGACGTCGACGGGTGACATCACCCGAAGACCCAATTTGATCCACCAAAAGGAACAGCCCCAGATCGCTCCGAGCAGCACGAACCACACCTGCCACCCGATCCGTCGTGGGTGCGGTGCGCTCGTCACGAATCCACGCGGTCTCGATCGCTGCGCTCGCGTTCGGGTCGCGTACCCGTGTTCGCGGATTCCCAGTCGTGACGACCCCGCGGCGTGTCGCGGCGCAGCAGGTGGCCACGCGTCACGCTGTGCACGGCGGCGCCCCTCGCGCCGGCGGAACCGACCGCGTGCACCGCCCGGAACCACCCGGTTGGTGCGGGCGCTGATGTGTCCGTGCGCGTGTTCTCGAGTGGGACGGTGCGTAGCACGTCCCATCTTGGCATTTGAGAGATGGGAGGTGGCAAATCGATCGGGCCAGCGGAGTTGCGCCGGTCTTATCGCGTTTCGCGGTGAGAGGGCCGCCTCGCTCGTCGAAACCATCGTGTCGCGGCGCTGGGGGAGTGTCAGATCGCTGGACCCTGACGCCGGGGGCGAAGGAAAAAAGGCTCGGGGTGACGTGCGTGGTACGCACGTCACCCCGAACAAACGACTGGCAGAGCCGGGCGAGGTCACGAGGTCACGTGACCTTCGTACTACCTCGACCGGCCCAGCCCGTCATCGACACGTGTGCTGTGTTATGCAATCTGGCTATAACGAACTCGGCACGACTTTCCGTTGGCGAGGACGATGAGGAAGGTGAAGACACCATTTCGCGACCCCGCACGGACCGAGGTCCGTACCGTCAACTGGCGGCCAGTGTCACGGACCACCATGCTCACAGTTCCAACGTGGCTGGTGACCCTCGGGCGACCGTAGAAGCCCTGGCCCGGGATGAACAGCGTCACCGTCCGTCCCTCAACGGCGCGACCAACGACGCGATAGGCGCGCAGGATCATCACGGGCGACTTGGTGATTGCCAACGTGTACGTAAAGGTTCCCAGATCGCCAGTAGCGTCGCTCGTCGTTCCCGTAGCCGTGTAGGTGCCGGGACTCTGTGCGCCAACGGTCTGCACGACACCGGTCGCGGAAACGGTGAGGTTGCTTGAGCCGCCATTCTTGGTGAAGGTGACCGCACCAGTGGCTCCGCTCACGAGGAGTTGCGTCGTGAAGCTGGCCGACGACGTATTGACGACGGTGCCTGACAGGGGAGCGATCTGTGTGATGAGTCCGACTGTCAAGGTATAAGTGAAGACACCGACGTCGCCGTTGGTATCACTGGTCGTCCCTGACACCGTGTAGGTACCCGAGCTGAGCGTGCGGCTCGTCGACACGACACCGAGCGGACTGACAGTCAAGCTCGGTCCTTTCGCGTGTACGGTGTAGGTCACGGCGCCCGTGGCGCCGGTGACCGTCAACTGCGCGGTAAAGGTCGTTGAACCAGCAACGGTAACCGCACCACTCGTGGGAGCGCTTTGGGTGATCGTTCCGGCCGACGTCGTGAACGGGAAAGAAGCATCGATCCACGTGGATCCAGCGGGGGCGGTGCCGCAATGGGTCGCCGCGCTCGGGTCATTACTGGGGTAGGGCGTGGCGTTCAACTCACAGACGTAGACGGTGTAAGTGGTGCCAGCAGCTAGTCCAGCGGGAACCGTGGTGGATCCACTGAGCTTCGGTGCGTACAAGATCGTCCCGTCGTAGCAATCGTTCGAGATCGTTACCCCGACGGCGCTGCCGTTAATCGGTGTGACGGTCGGCGAGGAGAACCACTTCACCGCGAGGAATGCGGTCGGTACATTCCCGTATCCGCTTCCCGTCGCACACGATGCGGGCGCGGTCACCGGAGTCGTCGAAAGCGCTGCGGCTTGCACGGCCTCAATGGCGTTACCCCACCAATACTTGTTCGCGGCATTCGTGTCGGACAGCGTGATCGTCGTGCCGGTACCACCATTGAGTGGCGTTGCAGCGATCGTGGGACTGTTCGGCAGCGGCTGACCGGCGTAGGTCAGGAGAAACTCACCGCCGGGTAATGGGGCGAGTGACGCATTCACCACCGCAACTGCACAACCAAACAGGCCAGCGTTGATCTGGGCCTGTGTCGGCGGACACGCTGCTTTCGTGTCGGTGGCGGCGAACGTGCTAGGGACGGCGAGTGTCGTCACTGTGCACAGCCCCGCAGTAGCGGCAGGGCATCCGGTGTTCGTGGTACTCCTCGCAAACGTCGCCAAGGTTGCGACGTCTGCCTCATTCGATGGGGTGACGCCGGTGGAGCTGACGCCACCAAGGAGCGACGCCTGCAATGCGTAGGCCGCCGTCGACGATACGTTGCAGTCGATGGTCAGAACGCTGGTACCGGCTTTGACACCGACAACCAGGTTGCCCGAGGGCGTTGCCACGACAGTGCCAGGAGCCGTGGAAACGACTTCATTGCACGGCGACGCGGACGTCGCCGCACTGGCGGTTCCACCTGCCGACAGCGTCAGTCCAGTTACGAAGAGACTGGACGTGGCACCAAGTAGGACCAGTACGCCAAATTGCGCGCGGAGTTTTCGGAAGGCACCTTTATCGGTGCGAGAAGAATTCATATGACGCCAACTTTCTTACAAGGCACCTGACCGTCTGTCAGATGTCAAGGAAGCGGGGTCTTGACGTCCTAGAGCGATTGTAGCACAGCTACTGAATAGTGGGGACAAAAGTTCCAAAAATGTAGTGTGTAGTTGACGTGTAAAGTGATGTAATAGTTGGTTAATAAACTATTGCCGTTATGTAATTACCAAGAGTTGTGGGATTAGGAGTATTAGTGTCGATCGACCGGAATTGAGGTGACGGGATGAGGGTTGCGATGCGTTGGCAGAGCGTGCACATCGCCGTAGTCGTTGCGGTTGTGGGCACTGTTTCGCTGTCGTTCTTGGTACTCGCGATACCGTTGGCCCAAGTGAGTGCATCGGCGGTTCCACGATGCTCACTTCGCCAGCTCGCCATCACTGCGAAAGGTCAGGCCGGTGCTGGCGGCACCGACGGTGGCGTTCTGTCGTTCCGGAACATCTCATCGCGCGCGTGTTCGCTGACTTGCTATCCGGTCGTTGTGGCCCGTGGCCGGAAGAAGGGGTCGACGATACGGGCCGCTCACGAGCTGAGTGGCATGCTCGGCGGTTGGGACTGGAACGGTCTCCCGCCAAAGCCGAAGCCACCGGTCGTCGTCTTGGCCGGTAACACAGGATTCGCCTCCGATTGGTTTCAGTATTCAGAAAATGGACCCGCGGGCTACACGCTCTTTCGTGCCCGCACACTGCAGGTGGGTCTCGCGGGTTCGAAGTCATTCGTGCGCGTAAGAGGAATGGTCGACGCCGCAGAAGGCAAGATGTGGGTCACCCCTTTTGTTCCGGGCAGGACTGGAACCGATGAACCGACCACCACTCCGTCGCGTCTGGGCTGATCACGGCCTGCGATTCGTTTGATCTGGCACGTAGGGAGATGACGGAGTGCTCCTCCCTAGGGGCCGACCGTCGAGTAATCACGCTTGCCACGTGCCGATGAGTCGTTTGGGAAGTCCGCCAACGGGCACGGAGAAGGTCTGCGCATGGACGTCGCGCGACCTACTTTTTGAACGTCTCCTTGACCTTCCCTTTAAGTTGCTTGAGGTGGCCTTTCAACTGGTCGATCTCGCCGTGGACTTGGAGTGAGGGGTTACCGGTGGCCTTACCGACCTTCGTCTTGATCTTCCCCTTCATAATCTGCATTGTGCTCTTCGATTTGTCTGTCGTTGACATGATTTCCA